>JBEAZU010000194.1:0-9779 GCA_041169945.1 Bacteroidota bacterium | reverse complement strand
AGCTAACCCTAAACCCTAAACGCTAAACTAAAAAAATGTTAACCGACAGCAAAATATGGCTTAAAGATAATCTCAAGGGCGACCCAGTGATTTGGTTCGTGGTGCTTGCTTTGTCTTTGATTTCCATTGCGGTGGTATATAGTGCTACAGGTACTTTAGCCTATAAAATGATGCAAGGCAATACGGAGCATTATTTATTCAAACACAGTATGTTCATGTTTTTGTGTTTAGGAACCATGTGGTTAGCCCATAAAGTAGATTATAGACAATATGCCAAAATCTCTAGGTTTGCTTTAATTGCTTCTTTACCTATACTCCTTTATACTTGGAAGTTTGGCTCAAATATCAATGAGGCCTCTCGTTGGTTTACCATACCCTTGATTAACCAATCATTCCAACCTTCAGATTTAGCAAAATTTGCATTGATTACTAGTTTAGCAAGCATGCTGGCTAAAAGACAACAAAATATTGATGACTTTAAAGATACTTTACTTCCTGTATTATTATGGGTGGGTACCATTTGTTGCGCCATTGCCTTAACCAATTTATCGACAGCCTTGATGCTTTTTGCTACTTGTATGTTATTGATGTTTATTGGTAGGGTGCCTATGAAATACTTGATGATGTTGGTGGTGGTGGGAATGTTGGGTTTAACGGTAGCCTTGGCTGTGGGGCAAAGGTTGGGGACTGCTATTTCAAGGGTGAAAGCTTTTGCACATCCAACAGAAATTCCTTTTCAGGCTGAGCAATCTTATATCGCCATTGCTACAGGTGGGGTGTTGGGAAAAGGGCCAGGAAATAGTACGCAAAAAAATGTGCTTCCTCACCCTTATTCAGATTTTATTTATGCCATTATCATTGAAGAATATGGTATTGTTGGTGGTGTAGTTGTGTTGTTGCTGTATTTGGTAATCCTCTATCGAGGCATGATTACCGTGGCCAATAGTGAAAAAGCATTTGGAGGTTTGCTCTCCGCCGGACTCAGTTTCAGCTTGGTAATTCAGGCAATGATTAACATGGGTGTTGCCGTTGGTTTGGGTCCTATTACAGGATTGCCCTTACCGATGTTGAGTATGGGTGGAACTTCACTGTTATTTACAGGCGTTTCTTTGGGGATAATATTGAGTGTGAGCAGAGGAGATAGGGAAGAAGCTTCATTAATTAATAATTAGCAATTAGTAATTAATAATTTGAAAGAGAATATTTTGATATCGAAAACATTTGGGTTTGCAGTAAGGATTGTAAACCTATATAAGTTTTTGGAGAAAAATGAAAAAGTGATGTCTAAGCAATTGTTAAGATGTGGAACCGCTGTTGGTGCAATTTCTGAAGAAGCAATTGGTGCACAATCTGATGCTGATTTTATAAACAAACTTTCAATTGCATATAAAGAGGCAAGAGAAACATTATACTGGTTAAGATTACTGAAGGCAACAGAATATTTGTCTGAAATATAATTTGAGTCGATACATTTTGATGGTGAAGAGTTGGTGAAAATATTAACATCCATTATCAAAACATCTAAAGAGAAGAAACAAGCTAAAAATATTAATTCTTAATTTCTAATTCTTAATTATTTCAGTGAAAGTACTAATATCAGGTGGTGGAACCGGGGGGCATATTTACCCTGCAATAGCAATCGCAAACGCGATCAAAGCGTTGGTGCCTGAGGCTGAGTTTTTATTTGTTGGTGCAGAAGACAGAATGGAAATGCAAAAGGTGCCCCAAGCAGGATATGCTATTATCGGTTTACCCATTGCAGGTTTACAAAGAGGATTGAGTATTGGGAATATTATTAAAAACCTTTCTTTCCCATTTAAGTTGATTAGAAGTTTGTGGAAAGCTAGAGCAATTGTAAAAGGCTTTAAGCCTGATGTTGCCGTTGGTGTAGGAGGTTATGCAAGTGGTCCAATGTTGTGGGCGGCAACTGCTGCAGGTGTTCCGGCTTTGATTCAGGAACAAAACTCTTATGCCGGTTTAACCAATAAATTGCTTGCCAAAAGGGCTAAAAAAATATGTGTGGCTTATGACGGGATGGAAAAATATTTCCCCGCCCATAAGTTGGTATATACAGGTAATCCTGTTCGTAAAGAAATTGTAAATGCTTCTTTATTGAAATTGCCTGGTTTGTTTGAATTTAAATTTGCCGCTGATCGCAAAACAATATTGGTGATTGGTGGAAGCCTTGGGGCAAGAACCATCAACGAGAGCATTGCTGAAGGATTAGAAAAAATTCGTCAGGCAGGTTACCAATTAATTTGGCAAACGGGGAAAAGCTATTTTACAACGGCCCAACAATTGGCTTCTGCCGGGCCAAGAAGCAATGGTTGGGGAGATGCCAAGGTGTATGAGTTTATCGGCCGAATGGATTTGGCTTATGGCGTGGCCGATGTAGTGATTTCTAGGGCTGGTGCTTTATCCATCACTGAATTATGTACTGCCGAAAAACCTTGTATTCTTGTTCCTTCTCCTAATGTAGCTGAAGACCATCAAACCAAAAATGCACAAGCCTTGGCCAATGTTCAGGCAGCCATTTTGGTAAAAGATGTGGATGCGAGAGCAACATTGGTAGATACTGTGTTGGCCTTATTGGCTGACGAAGCAAAACAAAATGATTTAAAAACGAATATCGCTGCCTTGGCAAAACCAGATGCAGCGGAAGTTATCGCTAAACAAGTTATCAAACTGAATTCTTAATGATAAATTTTAAATTAATTCAAAATTTAAAATTCAAAATTTATAAAAAGTGATCAACAAAAGTAAAAATATCTATTTCCTAGGAATCGGAGGCATCGGAATGAGTGCATTGGCCAGGTGGTTTAATGCCAATGGATACAATGTAGGCGGTTACGATAAAACCTCTTCTCCTTTAACAGAAGCTTTAAGCGCTGAAGGGATTGATATTCATTACGACGATCAGGTGGGCAGAATACCAACCCACTTTTACAAAAAAGAGGAAACCTTGGTGGTGTATACCCCTGCTATTCCTCATAACAATATTGAGTTGATTCATTTTCGTGCAGAAGAATTCACGATGATGAAACGTGCGCAGGTGTTGGGCTTGCTTACGGCCGATATGACTACTGTAGCCATTGCCGGAACGCATGGCAAAACCACCACGTCTTCCATGACGGCGCATATTTTAAAGCACAGCGGCTTGGAAATTAGTGCATTCTTGGGTGGTATTACAGCCAACTATGATTCAAATTTATTGATTGGTGCTAAAGATGGCATTGCGGTAGTGGAAGCAGATGAATACGATCGCTCATTCCTAACCCTTTATCCTTCTATCGCTGTTGTTACTTCCACTGATGCAGATCATTTGGATATTTATGGCGATCATAATACGCTTTTAGATAGCTTTAACACATTTGTTGGACAAATCAAAAAAGGCGGGAAACTGATTATTAAAAAAGGGCTGACTTTAAATGTGCCTGATCATGTAAGTAAAGTAAATTATGGGATTGGCGATGGTGAAATATTTGCCATGAACGTGCGTCCAGGAGATGCTTGTTTTACTTTCGATTATGTATCCTCGCATTTAATTATAAGAGACATTACCTTAAATATGCCAGGTTTTCATAATGTCGAAAATGCGGTAGCAGCCATGACGGTGGCCAAACATTTAAGGGTGCCAATGGATAAAATCAAAGCGGGCGTAGAAAGCTTTAAAGGGGTGAAACGCAGGTTTGAATTTATTTATAAATCAGAGAAAACGGTTTATATCGACGATTACGCGCATCATCCAACAGAAATTGAAGCCTGTTTGTTATCCGTAAAAGCCTTATATCCAAACAAAAAAATATCGGTCATCTTTCAACCTCATTTGTTCAGTCGTACCAGAGACTTTGCTGAAGGTTTTGCCCAAAGCTTAAGTTTGGCTGACCAGTTGTTTTTGCTAGACATTTATCCAGCAAGAGAATTGCCAATCCCTGGCGTAAGTTCAGAAATGTTGTTGACCAATATCACTTGCGCAGATGCACAACTTTGTACCAAAGAAAACTTAATGCATTTGGTTCAAAACAATGAATTTGAAGTATTGGTAACCATTGGTGCAGGAGATATAGATCGCTTTGTGCCACAGATAAAGGAAATATTTAGTAAAAGATAAAGTACAGAGTAGAGGGTACAGAGTAATTGAATAGCTTATAACTCAGTACCTAGTACTCAGTACCCTGTACTGACATGAAAAAAGTAAAAGACAAAATTATCGGCATTGTAAGCAGCACCTTGTTCAAAGGTACTGTGCTGCTGATGGTGCTTTTTACAGTCATAGGCTTTGCAGAGAAACAACAAAGTGAGCGTATTTGTAAAAATGTAATTATCAATATTGAAGAAGAATATGATAATTATTTTATTGATGAAAAAGACGTGAACGACTTAATGACTTTAAACAATAGAGAGCCATTAATTGGCAGAAGTTATGAAGTGTTAAGATTAAAAGATTTAGAAAAACGAGTGAAAGCAAATAAGTTGGTGGAAAGTGCAGAAGTGTACCGAGACATTCATGGCGACTTGCAGGTGAAAGTAAAACAACGTAGGCCAATTGCACGCTTATTGACTAAATTAAATGGCAGTTGGTACATCAGTGAGGAAGGAAAAGTGTTTCCTACTTCAGAAAAATTCACTGCTAGGGTGCCTGTTATTGATGGCGATTATGCTTATAAATTAATCAATGCCAAATTTGACCAAGATACGGTGCAAGCAAAGTTGTTGACCATGTTGAAAATAATTGACAAAGATGAGTTTCTAAAAGCATTGATGTCAGAAATTCAAATTGATATTGAGTCGGTAAATGATACCACCCCACAGGTGACCATTTATCCTCAAATTGGAAATCAAGTAATTATTTATGGTGGATTTGATCAACCAGAAAATAAATTAAAAATGATTAAAGTAGTATACAAAGACATATTACCTCTTAAAGGTTGGGATACCTACAAGAGCATAAGCGTAGCTTTCAAGGATCAAATTATTTGTGAATAAATTTATCAAAACACACAATGCAAAACGATAAAATTGTAGTAGGACTTGACATTGGCACAACTAAAATTTGTGTAATAGTAGGTCGCAAAAATGAGTACGGCAAACTCGAAATTTTAGGAATGGGTAAGTCAGTCTCAGAAGGAGTGATGAGAGGTGTAGTGGTAAACATTGATAAAACCATTGCCGCCATTCAGTCAGCAATCAAAGAAGCAGAAGAACAATCTGGCATTGATATTAGGGTGGTGAATGTAGGCATTGCAGGCCAACATATCAAAAGCGCTAAGCACCATGGTAGCATTATCAGACAATCTGCTCAAGAAGAAATTTCTGTGGATGATATCAAGCGCTTGACCAACGATATGTACAAAATTGTGACTGCCCCAGGTTGCGAAATTCTACATGTAGTGCCACAAGATTTTATTGTAGATTACGAAGAAGATATCAAAGATCCTGTTGGGATGTTGGGTTCCAGATTAGAAGCAGATTTTCATATTATTACTGCCCAAACTGCTGCCATGGGTAATATTTTTAAATGTGTAAAACGCGCAGGCCTTGAAGTTGAAAACTTGATTTTAGAACCTATTGCTTCAAGCATGGCGGTGCTTGACGAGGAAGAAAAAGAAGCCGGCGTTGCCTTGATAGATATCGGTGGTGGTACTACAGACATCGCTATTATCCATGAAGGTATTATAAGACATACTGCGGTGATTCCTTTGGGTGGAAATATCATCACGGCTGATATCAAAGATGGTTGTCAAGTATTGAACAATCAAGCAGAATTGTTGAAAACCAAGTTTGGGAAAGCATTGGCTGAAATGGCTAATCCCAATGAAATTATATCGATTCCTGGTTTAAGAAATAGGGCACCTAAGGAAATTTCTATTAGAAATTTAGCCAATATCATAGAAGCTCGAATCAAAGAAATTATTGAATTGGTGCATTCAGAAATTATTAGTTCTGGTTATGGTAAAAAATTAGCCGCTGGTATTGTCATTACAGGGGGAGGTTCTCAGTTGCAACATTTACAACAGCTTTGTGAATACATGACTGGGATGGATGCTCGTATTGGTTATCCTAACGAACATTTGGGTAAAAGTAAAGTGGAAAGTGTGAAAAGCCCGATGTATGCAACCTCAGTAGGTTTGGTGTTGGCCGGATTTACTGCCATTGATGAACGTGAAAATAAGTACGCAGAAAAATTAGCGTTAAGCAAAAATGAATCTATCCCTGAAGAAAAGCCTGTAAAGAAAAATGCAGGAACAGCCTTTTTTAATGACCTCACTAAAAAAATGAGAGGCATCATTATGGATGATTATGATGATAACAAAACAGGCTATTAATCCTTCGATACTATATAATATTAAAAAATTTATTAAAAACATTAAAACATAATACCATGTACAAATTTGAATTACCGAGCACTCAAAAATCTATCATCAAAGTTATTGGTGTAGGTGGTGGTGGAAGCAATGCTGTAAACCATATGTATAGTTTAGGCATCAAAGATGTTGAATTTGTTGTTTGCAACACCGATTCTCAACACCTTAAGGCTAGTCCAGTACCAAATAAATTGCAATTGGGGGTTCACCTAACAGAAGGTTTAGGGGCTGGTGGAAATCCTGAAGTGGGTGCTGATGCCGCTTTAGAAAGTAGAGAAGAAATTCGCGAAATGCTTGCCGTAAATACTAAAATGGTATTTATTACGGCCGGTATGGGTGGTGGTACTGGTACAGGTGCTGCTCCAGTGATCGCTAAAATTTCTAAAGAACTTGATATTCTTACGGTTTGTATCGTAACGCTTCCATTCAGTTTTGAAGGAAAGAAAAAATTAAGTATCGCTGAAGCTGCAGTGGTAGAATTAAAGAAAAATTGTGATACCGTAATCATGATTTTGAATGATAAATTAAGACAAATTCATAAAAACCTTACCCTTCGTAATGCTTTTGCACAAGCCGATATGGTGTTGACCAATGCGGCCAAAAGTATTGCTGAAATCATCACTGTTACCCATACCATGAACGTTGACTTTAACGATGTGACAGCGGTAATGAAAAATTCTGGTGCTGCGGTAATGGGTTCTGGAATTGCTTCAGGTGAAGGAAGAGCCATTAAAGCCACTACTGAAGCCTTGACTTCTCCTTTGTTAAATAATGTATCTATCAGAGGTGCTAAAAAATTATTGGTTTGTGTGGCTTATGGAGAAGACCATGAATTAGGAATGGATGAAATGGATGAGATTGCAGAATACATCCAGATTGCTGCTGATGGTGAATATGACGAATTGAAATTCGGCGAATTAACAGATTCATCTTTGGGCGACAGCGTGAAAGTGACTGTTATCGCAACAGGTTTCGAAGGTTTAGAATACAACACGCCTGCGCCTATTGTGTTAACACAAACTGCACCTGCACCAACACAAATGTCTGAATTCGTAGCGCCAAACAAAACGGTTATTGATTTAGAATCAAATAAAACGAAGCAAATCAGCATTTTCGAAGAATTTGAAGCTTTTACTGCAGCCAAAGCAGCAACGCAATCTCCAAACAATGAGCAAGAGCCAATCGTTAATCCGATTCCTCCTCAAGTGGTACGAGAAAATGAAGTGAAACAAGAAATTACTGCTAATTTTGCTGAAACAAATACCAGTGAGTCTATCATTTTTGAAATTAATATGCCTATGACAGAAAGCCAACATACACCTTCGGCTTCTGTATGGGATTACTCAAAAGATGATCAAGTAGAACCTCAAGCCAATACACAAGTGGTATTGCCGCTTGATAATTTTTCAAGCAATGCAAATACGCCAGTATCAGAGCAATCCTCTACTGAAAAATCTTTGAATGATGAAATTGAAATGAAAAGAAGAGCATTAGAATTAGATGCACAACGTCGTTTTGAAAGATTAAAAAGGTTAAGCGAAAATAGCTGGAACTCTACCACTGAAGATTACAAAGACAAATTAGAAGTACCTGCTTACTTACGTAAAAATGTAAATCTTCAAGATGTGCCACATTCTTCAGAAAGAAATATTTCTAAGTTTAACTTAAATGATGACAATGAAATTTTGGGTAATAACAAGTTTTTACATGACAATGTAGATTAATATTTGCTTTCAAAACATACTAAAAAAGCCAAATCTGGAAGGATTTGGCTTTTTTAGTATATATCGTTTTACAATTGAAATATTATAAGGTGATGGTTAATTTGGTGAATACGTTTTCTTCACTTTCAATGGCGATACTGCCATTTAATAATTCTGTGTAAATTTTTACAAGGTACAATCCCATGCCCTTTCCGATGGTTTTATTGTTGCATTTACCATACAACGTAAATAATCGATTTTGATGCAGTTGTAAATTGATCCCCATGCCGTTGTCATGAAATGAAATTTGATGCGTATCCTCAATTTGTGTCACATTAACTTCAATTATTAAGGCATTGCTTGTTTTTCTAAATTTGATAGCATTTTCAAAAATATTGTAAATAATAATTTCCAAGAACGTTTGAACAGAGTAGAGTTGTATGTTTTTGTCAAAGTTTAATTGATATTGAATGGCAATGTTTGGATAGGATAGGGCGATTTTATCCTGCACATTTTGAATGATTTTATCAATTGGGCACCATGTTTTTTTGTCAATTTTTTGTGTTTTAATTTTTAAGATATAATTCAAATCGGTAAATACATCATCAAGCTGTTGGGCTGATATGGCAATTTTGTCCACTATGTTTTTGTTCTCATTGTCTATTTTTTCATTGTCAACGAGTTGGGTTAACGCTAATATGTTTGTCAAGGGTGCCCTTAAATTGTGGGAAACTATAAAACTGAATTTTTCTAGATTAGTATAACTTTGAGACAGCTCATTAAATAATTTTAGTGTCTGTTGTTCTGATTGCGATCGTTTATTGTTTTCTAAAATTAAATGACGCTGTTTTTCAAGTAAATCTTTTTCCATGATGAAATAAAACTTAGTATAACTATAAAATAATAATAGTAGCAAGGTGAAATTCATGATTAAGTTAATCGGATAGAGTAGGTCTACAATAAAGTGTTTGTCAAATAGATACAGCGGATTAAAATATGTTTTGTGAATGAAAATCAACAAGTAGGAGGTTAAATAGACGCAAATTGAAATGAAAATATATTTGATCTCAGTTAACTTAAATAATAAAAACACAAAAAGAGGCGCTGCATACACATACAAATGAAAGCCTGACTCAAATCCTGTAATCCATGACACAATTACAACACTTACAGAGGTGGCAAATACTAAAATTAACCTTGAATAGGAGTTTTTATGAAGAAAATTAAAAGCAATACTAAGACTAAACAGTATCTGAAAAAACAAAAAGACATAATTTAAGAGGTAAAATGGGGTGTCCCAAAGCATATAAATATATACAAATGGAATTATGCTACATGCCAAACAAAATAAATTAAGCGATCTTAGCCTAAATTGTTCATGTGAGGATAGGTTGGCGTGTGTTCCTGCAGATAATAACTGTTCAATATAATACTTTATCTTTAAATCCATGCTTTTACAATGAAATAGTACAAACGTAATCCTTACGTTATAGTTGTAGTTTATGATTTTTAATATAGTAGTATGTTTTCTGTTTGATTGGGGCTTTATCCTTCATTGATGGATGTGCTTACCCATGCTTAAATGAACGTGTGCCGCACAAGTCAAAACCCACCGTCATAAATTCTTTGTTCAAAGTATAATATTGTTTACCTTTACAACTCGTTGTTTTGAAAAGAGATGATACTAGATAAATTAGAGTTAATTAAAGAA
>JBEAZU010000193.1:0-2535 GCA_041169945.1 Bacteroidota bacterium | reverse complement strand
CCCTTTCTTTTTGTTGGATTAGACAACACCGTAGATGCACTGTCTTCATTGATCAACAAAGACAACAGGGCATTGTTGGTAAGAGACTTAAACAATGAAGTACATATCATTACAGAGCATGATTTGTTACAGGCATTAAGTAAATAAAACATCCTCCGTAAGGATACCCCTATAAAACAAATGGCCATGTATTGAAGTACATGGCCATTGCTATTTAAAAGCTTACAGTAATTTTTTAATGATGTCCTCAACAGACAAACCCTCTGCTTCGGCTTTAAAGTTTCGAATAATTCGATGTCTTAACACCGCATAAGCCACAGCTTGCACATCTTCGATATCAGGAGCATATTTACCATTGATGAGGGCATTGCATTTGGCGGCTAAAATCAAACTTTGGGAAGCCCTAGGACCAGCGCCCCAGTCTAAAAATTGATTACTCACCGCAGAAGACAAAGGATAATTGGGTCTTGTCGCATGTACCAATTTCACGGCATACTCTACCACGTTATCGGTAACAGGTACTTTTTTCACCAATGCCTGAAATGCCAAAATCTCTTCTGCCCCAATAATTTTCTCTACCTTGGCATCGAAGTTTCCGGTAGTATTTTTCACTATTTGCACTTCCGATTCGAAGGAAGGGTAATCAAGAATAATATTAAACAAAAACCTGTCTAATTGAGCCTCAGGCAAGGGATAAGTCCCTTCTTGTTCAATTGGATTTTGAGTAGCCAAAACGAAGAAAGGCGCTTGTAATTGATGGGTGTGACCAGCAATGGTAACGGTATGTTCTTGCATGGCTTCTAATAAAGCCGCTTGCGTTTTAGGTGGGGTACGGTTGATTTCATCGGCAAGGATAATATTAGAAAAAATAGGCCCTTTCACAAATTTCAGGTTCCTATTCATGTCCATGGTCTCAGAGCCCGTGATATCAGAAGGCATCAAATCAGGGGTAAACTGAATTCGTTTAAAATCCAAAGACAATGCTTCTGCAATGGTATTGATCAACAAGGTCTTGGCTAAGCCAGGAACGCCCACCAACAAGCAATGACCCTTACAAAAAATGGCTGTCAACACCAATTTAACGACTTCTTCTTGCCCAATAATTACTTTCGAAATTTCGTTATTTAACTTTTGATATACCTCATGCAAAGCATCGGCAGCAGCTACATCTGATTTCATATTGATTTGTTGTTAGTTAAAATTCATTACGCATGATACCCGTGAGGAGAAAACAGAAATTGAGCGCATTTATTTTAAAATGTCGCAAGATTTATATTCTTCATCAACCTCAATAAAAACCTCCCCTTTTGTTTTGGCAAACCATTCAGACAAGACCTTGTTTTTTCTTTCTGCAACAGCGGCTGTTAATATTTTTTGATAGTCATCATTAAAATTTGCCTTATGAGGTACCATTACTTTTTTAAGGTAAATGATACGCATCGCTTCTTTCCCTTCTGGGGTACGGTAAGGAATGGCATGGGTAATATCGCCTACTTTCATGGTATCAATCACAAAAAACACACTAGGGTCTAGATTTTCTACCGCTATCATACTTGAACCTGAATTTGGATCGACAAACAATCCTCCAGCTTCTGCTGTGATTTTATCTTGAGAATTGTCTTTGGCTGCTTTAGAAAATGCGATGGAATCGGTCAATATTTTTGTTCTTAATTTTTCCAAGGCTTCTGTAGTCGCATGGATATCCAAGGAAGAAGAAGCGGGTTTAATCAAAATATGCCTTGTATTAAACTCTAATCCTCTTCTTTCTATCATTTGAATCAAGTGAAATCCAAACTGAGACTCTACAATATCAGACAATTCTCCCGGTTTTAATTTTAAAGAAGCGGCCTCATATTCGGGCACCAATTCCCCCTTTTTAAAGAATCCCAATTCACCGCCATTGGCACCAGAACCAGGATCTTGGGAATGGGTTTTGGCTAAATCAGCAAAACTAGCCCCTGCTAAAATTTGATTTTTCAATGCTTGCAATGCCTCCTTGGCTTGTTTTTTTTGTTCTTTGCCCACAGAAGCCTCAATTACAATTTGTCCCATTTCTGCTTCTTTAGAAAAATAAGGCAAACTATCGGCCGGAATATGTTCATAAAATTTCTTTACTTCGCCTGGGGTAAGTTTAATATTACCAGAAATTTTATCTTGCATTTTTTGCCCAAGCATCTGCTCTTTTACCTGGCGACGCAAATCTTTTTTCAACTCTGCAATTGACTTATTGTAATATTCCTCTAGTTTTTGTTCAGAGCCAATTTGTTGCACAAAATAAGCCATTCTTCTACTTAATTGATCATCCACCATTTTATCCTCTACCGTCACCGAATCGATGTCGGCTTTGGCAAGTAATAATTTGTTGATCAATAAAGATTCTAAAACCGAGCACCTGATGTTTTCAGTTGAAAATTTAAATTGGTTATTGGCCATGTACTGCATATACATCACCTCCATTTCAGATTTCAATACGATATGGTTGTCTACTTTACCAATAATTTTTTCCACAATTTGTCTATTGGAAATAGGTTGTGC
>JBEAZU010000192.1:0-3109 GCA_041169945.1 Bacteroidota bacterium | reverse complement strand
AAATTATACAGTAAAGCAACTCGCAGAATATCAGAGCACAAGATATTATATCGAACAATCATTTAGAGAGGCAAAGCAAAATATAGGGATGTGCGATTACCAAGTAAGAGGATGGTTAGCATGGAATCACCATATTGCACTAAGTATAATGGCATTAGCCTTTTTAACGATGGAAAAATTAGAGCATCAAAACGAAATGCCACTATTATCATACAGAGATATAAGAGATATGATAATAGTAGATTACCTTGAAGAATTGAAGCCTTTATCAATAGCAGTAAAAATAGAAAAAAGGCATCAAAAAAGGCAAAAAGACATCAATCGATATTATAAAGAGCAACCTTAAGCTAATGTGTTAAAGTAGAATTATAGTGGATAATTATTTTTTTTCATTCTGATGTCCATTGACTTGAGGGTTATTATATTGATGAATCTAAAATTGTTTAAGACATGTAATATTGATTAGAAATAATTTTATCCTATAGATTGGCCATTATTTTATGATTTTTGTTGAGCTTATGTTAGTATTATGATGCTACACTTTTGGTTGTTTTATTATTTGCCATCTAACTAAGATTGTAGGTTTTCCAGGTAGTTACGCCATTCATCCAATGATTTATTTTTTAAAACCCTAGGGAATTTGTGTTGACCTCCTTGTTTACCATTGATTTGCATCCAATTATAAAACGTGGCAGTAGGTACTATTTTTACAAAGATTGCTTTGAGTGCGTGTTGTCGCTCAGTACTATAATCATCATTCAATGCTTTTAACTCCTTGTCGAGTACTAACTGAAATGCTTTCGTTGCTACTTGATTATCCGTGCCGATATACCATTGATGGGCAAACAAATTTTGGTACGGAATGCCTGCAACCGCAAATTCTTTGATGTCAATATGGAAGTGGTTGGCTGTGTTCTGTATGGCTTTGTTCATGTTGTCCACGGAAAGATGTTCTCCACACAAACTTAAAAAATGTTTGGTTCTTCCTTTAATCACTATTTCAGCATTGGCGACATCAGTAAATGCGATGACATCCCCAATAAGGTAGCGCCATGCGCCAGCGCATGTACTCATGAGTATAGCGTATGGGATTTCGGGTTGAACGTCTTGTATTGTAATAGTTTTGGGGTCATTTTTGATTTCTCCTTCTGTATCGAAATTGTCTTCATTAAAAGGAATAAATTCATAGAAAATACCTTTGTTCAATACCATTTTCATGGCTTTACTATTGGGTTTGTCTTGGAATGCAATGAATCCTTCGGAGGCCAAATAAGTTTCTATATAGGTAAGTGGCATTCCGAGTAATTTTTCAAATCCTTTCTTATAAGGTTCAAATGAAACACCTCCATGGCAAAATACTTGTAAGTTGGGCCAAACTTCATGGATATTGTCTACTTGTTGTACGCTAATGATTTTTTCTACCAAGAGTTGAATCCATGATGGTACTCCCACAATATAACCGATGTCCCAGAGGTGTGCCGATTCGGCAATGGTATTTAATTTTTGATCCCAATCTTTTGTTTGGGCAAGTACTTTGCCTGGTTTATAATAATGTTGAAACCAAAAAGGGATTTTATTGGCGCTGATGCCACTGAGGTCACCTTCATAATAGGTGCCATTAAAATGTAGGTTGGTGCTACCTCCCAACATGAGTATACTTTTTTCAAACAATGATTCAGGCAAATTGAAGTTTGCTAAACTCATTATTTGATTGATTCCCGTTTGCCTGATAGCCTTGAGCATTTGATTGGTGAGTGGAATATGTTTGCTGGTAGCGGTAGAGGTACCAGAACTAAGGGCAAAAAAACGTACTTTCCCTGGCCAAGTGACATTGGATTCTCCAGCCAGAGCACGTGACCACCAATTGTCAAAAATGGACTCGTAATTGAAAATGGGTACCAATTCGCTAAATTTTTCATATAAAATATTACGGTCATTGGAAGATGGAGATGCGAGTATTGTATTGAAATCATAGAACTTTCCAAATGCGGTGTTTTTACTTTTTGAAAGTAATTTGCTAAGGGTTCTTTTTTGAAGTTCGGCTGGCGTAAATGTTTTTTGTTTAATTCTTTTGCTTAAATTTAAGCCACCTTTTAATAATGTACCTAGAATTGCCATAAATAATTCTTTAATTAATGTTTAAAAATTGATTCCTCAAATTCAAAAATGAAAGAGGATTAAAATAAGTATGGAGAATCAATTTTGATGCTCCAAATAACAACTTTAATGTTAGCAGAATATTGTCTACATAAGGTTGAAATGTTAAATGTGTTTGCCTATTTGTTTGGTTTTCAATAGGGCTAGAAATTAATTATCATAACTATGAAGTCTATTGCTCAAAATTTGATACCTATTACAGCTGCTTTACAAGGCCGTACTTGTCAGTTGGTAGCAGTTACCAAAACCCGCACGGTGGCTGAACTTCAATTGGCGTATGCTGCTGGTTTGCGCATATTTGGGGAAAATAGGGTGCAAGAAATGCAAGAAAAACAGCCCTTGCTTCCTCTTGATATTCAGTGGCATTTGATCGGACATTTGCAAACCAATAAAGTAAAATACATTGCGCCTTATGTCGCCATGATACATTCGGTTGACAGTTTAGCATTGTTACAAGAAATAAACAAACAGGCCCAAAAAAACAACCGTATCATTCCTTGTCTCTTGCAAATTTTTATCGCAACTGAAGAAACTAAATTTGGTTTAAATGAAGCGGAGGCGGAAGCAATGTTGGCTTCTGAGGATGTTAAAACCCTTGCCAATATTAACATTGTAGGCTTTATGGGAATGGCTAGCAATACCGATAACCAACACCAGGTAAGGATGGAGTTTCGGTCTTTAAAAACTATTGCCCAAACTTTGTCGGCCAAATACCATGCTTTTAATATTCATTTGAATGAAATATCCATGGGTATGAGTGGTGATTATGCCATTGCAATCGAGGAAGGAAGTACGTTGATTAGGGTGGGAAGCGCCTTGTTTAGTTAATAGTTGTCGGTAATCAGTTTGAAATATAGCCTAAATTCTAAATATGGTTTATTTTCAATAATACAAAATTTAAAATTGAGAATTTAAAATTAAAAATGTCAACATTACTATTCACCAACGAAAC
>JBEAZU010000191.1:0-6566 GCA_041169945.1 Bacteroidota bacterium | reverse complement strand
GACAAAAACTGAAAATACGTTCCTGCAGAAGGAATTGCCTTAAACCTTGAGGGTGCCATAGCCTTCAGAAACAAATCTCTTTTCTGTTGAAAAAAAGAAGGCAAGGAGAGGTATTCATTTTCATCTTTCATGAATTCCGCCAAAGCATATTGCGTAGGAGTATGTGCACTGAATGTCACAAACTGATGTACCTTTCTAAATTCAAGCATTAAAGGTGCTGGCGCAATAACATAACCCATACGCCAACCAGTAGTATGAAAGGTTTTACCAAAAGAACTGATCACAAAACTTCGATTTCTTAGGTCAGGATATTCGTGGGCAGAACAATGTTTTCTGCCATCAAACACCATGTGTTCGTACACCTCATCACTCAACACCAAAATATTCGTTCCTTTTAACAATTGCGCCAAAAATAGCATGTCTTCATGGCTCATTACCGCGCCACTTGGGTTATGGGGAGAATTGAGAATAATAAGTTTGGTACGAGGGCTAATGTTTTGGATTAACAAATCATGGTCTAAAGCATAATGCGGCAGGCTCAACGCTACAGGAACCACAACGCCGCCACAGAGGGTTACCACAGGCGCATAAATATCAAAGGCAGGTTCAAAAACAATCACTTCATCACCCGCTTGCACACAAGCCGTAATGGTAGAAAACACCGCTTCAGTAGCCCCACATGTGATGGTAATGTCAGTATCACTGGCAGGTTGATGGCCATAAAGCAAAGCCGTTTTGTTGGCTATTTGTGCAAGTAAAGCAGGCACGCCTGGCATTGGCGCATATTGGTTATAGCCCAATTTCATGTAATAAGCTACCAAATCAACCAACTTTTCCGAACAGGGAAAATTAGGAAATCCCTGAGCCAAATTGATTGCATGATGTTCGTTGGCCAATTGAGACATCACTGTAAAAATGGTCGTCCCAACGTGGGGAAGCTTGCTTGGGTGCTGGGTGTTGGGCCTTGAGTGCTGAGTAAAGGATTCAGACATTAGCTTATAAATTTCAGGTTTAAGAAATTAAATTGTAGCAGCTCAAAACGAACCATCTTTTTTACTAAAAACTAAACATTCAACACTCAAAACTAAAAAACTATCTTTTCCCGATTGGTGACTTCACCCTGTAATCAGCGTCATGTTTTCCTCTACTGATGTTGCTAAGTTTTCCCTTGATCAATTGTTTTTTGAGCGAAGACAAATGGTCTACAAACAAAACCCCTTCAATGTGGTCATATTCATGTTGAATAACACGTGCTTTTAAATCTTCATAGGTCTCCGTGTATTCTACCCAATTTTCATCAAAATACTTAATGGTAATTTTACTATGACGATGTACATCGTAACGAATACCAGGAATACTCAAACAGCCTTCTTCGTATGCCCATTTTTCACCTTCTTGATGGATGATCACAGGGTTTACAAATATTTTTTTAAATCCTTTTAATTTTTTTTTGTCAAATGGTTCAGCATCAATCACAAATAGCCTGATACTTTTCCCTATCTGAGGCGCAGCAATCCCCACGCCATTGGCTGCGTACATGGTTTCGTACATGTCTGCCACCAACTGTAGGAGATCTACACTATCTTTTTCAATTTCAACGGCTACCTTTTTTAATATAGGATCTCCGTAAACAACTATTGGGTGAATCATAATTTCAATTTTGTAACATTAAAGCTACTATTTATTCTTAAAGTTGAAAAGCCCTTCGTCTAAAAATTTGACAAAGGCCTCCTGATCGAGGTTGTGAAACCGTGTTTCTTTCGTCAGCATTTCCCCTGAAGCATCAATAATTACATATTGAGGCCTGGCATTTGAATTAAATTTACTTAACTGTAAATCAGCTACATAATCACCTAAAGTAGTTTTTATTTTTCCATCACTACCCATCACTTGTTTCTCTTTAGGCAATTCTGTTTTATCATCGGCATACATAGACACAAAGATAAAATCATGTTGAAATTTAGCTTTAATTTGCTCGTTTGTAAACACATTTTGCTCCATTTCGCGACAGTTCACACAGCCATGTCCAGTAAAGTCTATAAACACAGGCTTTCCACTTGCCTTGGCACACGCTTGGGCTTGCGCCAAATCGAAATAGCCATTTAAACCTTCTGGGGAATGCAAAAAATCACCATAAAGTGGTTTTTCACAAGAGGCGTTGGCAACAGGCGACGTTGTATGTTGCGCAGTTCCCATGACAAACTCTTGGGTATACAATGGTGGCAAATAGCCCGACAACGCTTTTAATGGAGCACCGAACAAGCCTGGGATCAAATAAATACCAAAACTCAGCACCCCTAAACCTACAAACAACCTAGGCACCCCTACCGTTTCATTTTCGGCATCATGGGCTAACCTCAAACGTCCCATGAGGTACATGGCCAATGCAATGCAAATGGCAATAAGGATGGCAAGGTAAATATCTCTGTCTAATATGTTCCAATGGTAGGCTTGGTCCGCAATGCTGAAGAATTTAAAAGCCAAGGCTAATTCTACAAACCCTAAAAACACTTTTACGGTATTGAGCCAAGAGCCCGATTTGGGTAATGATTTTAACCAAGAAGGGAAAAAAGCAAACAAGGTAAACGGAATCGCAAAGGCTAATCCAAAAGAGAACATCCCCAGTGCTGGTTTTAACAAATTGCCCCCAGCCGCTTGGACCAATAAGCTTCCAGCAATCGGACCCGTGCAAGAAAACGATACCAATACAATGGTTAATGCCATAAAAAACACCCCATACAAGCCTCCTTTTTCTGATTCTTGGTCAACTTTATTTACCAACCAACTAGGCAAAGTAATTTCAAACATGCCCAAAAATGACATCCCGAAAAGCATAAAAACGGTAAAGAACAAGATATTAGGAAACCAATGGGTACTGATAATGTTTGCCGCATCGGCCCCAAAAATCAACGCAAACAAGGTGCCGATAAAAGTATAAATCAACACAATGGAAATACCATAAACCGAAGCATACAGCACCGCTTTTTTCCTATCCTTAAAAGAATGGGTAAAAAACGAAACCGTCATAGGAATCATTGGAAACACACAGGGTGTAATTAGAGCGGTAAGTCCTGACAAAAAAGCCAATAGCATAAACAACCAAATAGGTTCTTCGGCCATCGCTTTATTGGCAATTTCTTTTTGTTTAACAGGTATTGTTTCTATTGATCCAGTAGTGTCTTTTATTTCATTTTGGCTTAGTGCCATGTCTGGTGCCATGCCAGCATCGGGTGTTTGTGTTAAGGTTTGGGTTAAAGAAATCTCTAAATCTTTGTCAATACAAGACGTAGAACAAGCTTGGTAGTGCAAATTACCTTTAAGTTCAACAGCATTTTTTAGTACCTTAATTTTTTGACGAAACTCTCCCTTGATATCAAAAGTGGCCACATCGCCTTCCCAAACATCATCAAAAGCGTGTTTTGATTGAACAGATTGCAATTTACCCAAGGCTTTAAAACTTGGATGAGGATTTAATTTAATATTCGTGAGGATAGGACCTAAATTCGGGTCAAAATCATTGGCATACAAATGCCAACCTGACTGAATCGTAGCCTTCAAAACCAACTCGACTTCATCGCCCACTTTCTGAGGCTGAGGCACCAAATAATACTCCCATTTCACTGGGTCGTATACTTGTGAAAAAGAAGTGCTTGCTTGACATAAAAACAAAGCAACAAAGAACAGAAAAGATAACTTTTTAGAAATCATAAATTTCAATTTGAATATTGGGTACAAGATAGAAAAAATATAAATAGAATAGGTCAATTTATATTTTGTCGTTTATCCTTTAAGCTAATTTTTTAATTTTTAGTTTGATTACGCAAGCTAAATTTAAACAGCAAGCTTAACTTTTCTAGCATGTACATCAACAAATCCCTGCATTGTATTTTCTCTGTGCCGCAAAAAAACACATTCTTTCTACATTAATTTCCATATTCGAATTAATCCTAGTATTAACTTATCAGCCCAAAAGAACCAATTAAAGTCAATAATTGACCAATGACAGAATAATTGAAGCGCTAAAATTAAGCTGCCGTTGGTAGTAGTAATTCAATTCACTATTTTCTGTTACGGTCATGAAAAATTTACTTATTCCCGCCATGTTTTGTTTGTTTATTATTACTACAAACCACTCTTGTTTTTCGCAGTGGACCAATGGCCAATCGGCTTATGGCGTGACGGGTACCAGTGGTAGCTTTACGGCCGTTGGTTCCTTAACAGCGTCAGGCATTGCCATTGACGAAACCAATAACAAGCTTTACGTCTCTGATTACTGCAACCATGTGGTTTACCGTTATGCATTAACTGCTGGCAATTTAGCAAGTTCGCCTGTCATTGAAGCCACTTTTGGATTAGCTGGGACAAGCGGTACCACTCAAAGCTTATTAAAAAACCCTTCGGGTTTGGTGATTGACAATAGTGGAAGGCTATTCATTGTAGATGGCGGCAACAACCGTGTTGTATACATCAACACAGCCTATAGCAAAACAAATAGACCAAATTTTGACGGACTTTTAGGCCAAGTCAATTATACCAACGGTAGCGCCAACAGAGGCGCAGGGGTTTCGGCCAACAACAGTTTTAACTTTACCGTTTCCACGCCATCTTCTTTATTCTCTTGTCAATCGGCTTCTAATGCGGGCTATTTGGCAATTAGTTCATCCAACATTTTATTTGTCTCTGACCCTGGGAACAACAGGATTATGAGGTTTAACAATCCCATCTCAAGGACAATTGCCGATGCCGTAATAGACCAATTGACAGTAGCCGCCTCCGTTGCAGCGACCACCATTACTAATTTCAAAACCCCTATGGGGATTGCCCTAAATGGTAACAGTTTGTATATCGCCGACATGAACAATTCAAGAATTCTTAGGTACGACAATGCGACCACTTTGTCTACAGGAACCAATAATGCTAACGCCGTTTATGGACAAACTTCTTTCACCACCGCTTCGGGAGGAAGGACTGCGACAAGCTTTGATTTACCCATAGGCATTGCTGTTGGTTCTGACAATACTTTATATATCAATGACAGCAATAACGGACGTACCGTTTACCTCAACAATGCCAACACCAAAAATGGAGGAACAGGAACTGCGGTAAGTTTTAATGGTGTCATTGGCCAAACGAACTTAACGACTTATGCTGGTTCTGCTTCTGCGTCTACCATGTGGGCAGGCGTAACAGGATTAGCCGTTTCTTCGACCTCAAAATTATTTATAGGAAATTCTGGTTATGGCAGAATGTTACAATTTAATGCTACCCCATTACCGGTAGATTTTGTTAATTTTAAAGCAACAAAATCAAATGAACAAATACACTTCACTTGGGTAGTTTCATTTGAATACAACAATGAAAAATTTGAAATTGAATCGTCTGAAGACGGAATACATTTTAATAAAAACAAAGAAGTTTTATCACAAGGAAACACCAATAGTGTAAGAACTTACGAAACATTTATTGCCATTCAAAGCAACACAAACAGTCAATATTTCAGAATCAAACAAGTTGATTTAGATGGGAAATTTACTTATTCAAAAGTAATTACAATCACTGACGAAACTGAAACTAGTTTATCAATTTATCCAAACCCAAGCATTGAAGATGTATTGTTTTATAAACTTAGCACCCTCACAGAAAACACAACTATTAGTATCTTATCTGTGAATGGACACACCATTAGTTCGACAAAAGTAACTAGTGAGGCAGGCGAAATCGCAATCCAACAGTTAACAAATGGTATCTATTTTTTACAAGTTCAAACAGAAAGTGCCACAATGATGGAACGATTTGTCAAAAGATAATGCAAAAACCCCAGCCTTCGATGTAAACACAAAGAAGACTGAGGTTTAAAGCATTCGCACACCAAGTAATGCACGAAAACTAAACTAATCGAGTTAAAAATAGTGTACTTAATTTATTGAAGTTGTTCATTTAATGACACATACTTCTGAAACTATTTATTCAAGACAAGTTTAATGTTTTGGCTATTGCCATTGCTAATTATTCTAGCAATATAAATATAGCTATTCCATTTAGAGCCATCAATTTCAAAGGAATATTGATTTCCTGCTTCCGTATGTCCATCATAAACCCTCATGACAATATTGCCATTCAAGTCTAGGATTTCCACTTGGGTTTGTTCTGAATTGGTGGCTGTGAAAGCTAAGGTAGTTGTATTGGCAAAAGGGTTCGGATACGCAACAAGCGTAGGTGTTGCGTTAGCAGAAAGCATATTGCCGATTGATGAATGCTCCTCTTCATGAGTATCTCCTTCGTCAACCCTTGAATTAGCTGTACAAGACACGTTTGCACCACAATCCCCTAATGCATCACCATGCGCTAAATGGGCAGGAACAGCGGAAGCATCCACACAGATTGTTTCCATTTTGTTGTTTCCTGAGCGGTGACAAACCATCACTTTTCTTCCCGAGCCTTTAATCATAGCATTTCCTCCTTTGTCGCATCGCACATCCATCACGCAAATGGTGGCTTTGTCTTTGGCAACACAACCTTTTGAATCTGTAACAGTCAATTTATAAATGGTTGTGGTAGTAGGACAT
>JBEAZU010000190.1:0-6441 GCA_041169945.1 Bacteroidota bacterium | reverse complement strand
CAAGGAGCTTGAATTTAACTTTATATGGTTAGTAGATAAAAACATTTGTAGGTATACTGTTTTTTATGATGTCCCTAATGATGCTTGGGATTTATTGCCCATGCCACTACAAGCCAATATGCCTTCCTCCGCAAAGCCTGGTGATACTTGGCTCAACAAAACAATGCAATTTGTGATTCCTTTTGAAAAAGACAAGTTCAGCTATAAAAAGGAAGACATGAAGCCCTTGTATGATTCTTTAAGGCTGACCGATTATGCCATTAAATCAATCAAAATCAATGCCTTTGCGTCCATTGAAGGTACAGAAGCTCGTAATACAATTTTACAACAAAAACGTGCAGAGAGCATTGTGGCGGCCTTGCAAGATTATCAACAAGAACATATTCGTCAAGAACTGAACGTTGCTGAAAACTGGGTAGCGTTTTTTCAAGACATCGACAATACGCCTTTTGCAAAATACAAAACCATGCGCAAAGCCGACATCAAAGAAGCTTTGCAAGCACAAAAAGACAATGTGGCCTTAGAAAAAATATTGGCTAAACATCGCAAAGCGTTGTTGGTTTTTGAATTAGAAAAAAGAACCAATTACAGCACAAACCCTACGCTGCTGAGTCAAACTTTTGACAAATTATTGGCCAGCCAACAAACAGAAGAAGCCATTGCTTTGCAAGCCTATATTTATAATGGGGTTGCCAATAAGACTTTAGAATCATCTTTGACTGACAACATTAGCATTCCCGAAAAATTAAGCAACAGCACTTTACTCCATAACCGCTTGGTGTTTAAGTATGAGATAGAAAAAAAAGAAACCAGTGCAATGTTAAAGGGTTTTCAACAATTACTGCGCTTAAACCCCAAAGATCCTAAAATCAATTACAACATAGCAGTGCTTCAATTACGACAATGGCTAGCGCAAACCGATGTTTTAGAGGATCCTTCGCTCAAAAACAACATTGTAGCCTTGTCAAAACTAGGTGTGGATGCGGTTCAAATTAAAAAGCTATTATTGAATTACCATTTTATATGGGCCGAAAAACTCATGTCCCAACGCCGTTATGCTGAAAAAGACCAAGCCTTAAAATTTATTTATAGCACCTATAAACAAGTCCTCCAAGACCCCAAAGACTATTTGGCCTTGGCGCGTTTTTTTGCGCGCTATAGCAAATTCGATTGGGCTACGGCATTGTTAAGCGACAAAGTAAACAAGGTAGAAGTTGACGAAGACCTCTTGTTTTATTATATCAACATGACCTTGTTTGATGCCAAAATCACTTCAAAACCAGCCTTTAGGAGTGTTTTATTGAATGCAGCCAATAGCAACAAAAAACGATTTTGTACCATGTTCAATACCATACATTCAGGAGAAGGGGCAATCAGTTTTCAGTTGCTAAACGACGATTATTTAAAAAACAGTTATTGTGAAATATGTGAAGAATAAGGTTTTTGTTTGGTATAAAAATTTTAAGCCTTTCATTTACCAAACAAATAATTAAATTTGTTGTCCAAGAATATCAATGGCTAGCGTTTCTCCACAAGGAATGCCTTCCTAAAGCAAACGCTTAAGAAAAACGCAGCACTAAAAATTTAAAAACATGCTTAGAACTCATACCTGTGGAGAAATCCGTATCGCTGATGTCAATAAAGAAGTAATCCTATGTGGATGGGTGCAACGTAGTCGTGATAAAGGAAGCATGATTTGGGTTGATTTGCGTGACCGTTATGGCATTACGCAATTGATGTTTGAAGAAAAAAATCTTGCGCCAGAACTGGTAGCCAAAGTGCGTTCTTTAGGTCGCGAATTTGTGATTCAGGCCAAAGGAACGGTGATCGAACGTTTGTCTAAAAACGACAAAATCGCGACGGGTGACATTGAAATAAAAGTAGCTTCTTTTGAAATTTTGAATGCTGCCAAATTGCCTCCCTTCATGATTGAGGATGAAACAGATGGCGGAGATGATATCAGAATGAAATATCGTTACCTTGATTTACGTAGAAATACAGTGCGTAAAAACCTTGAGTTGCGCCACCAAGTATCGCGCGAAACACGCAATTACCTTGATGCACAACAATTCATTGAAGTTGAAACGCCTGTATTGATTAAATCAACACCTGAAGGTGCCAGGGATTTTGTGGTTCCTAGCAGAATGAATCCAGGTGAATTTTACGCATTGCCGCAATCGCCTCAAACGTTTAAACAATTGTTGATGGTATCGGGCTTTGACCGCTACTACCAAATTGTAAAATGTTTCCGCGATGAAGACTTACGCGCCGATCGCCAACCTGAGTTTACACAAATTGACTGCGAAATGAGTTTCGTAGCACAAGAAGATATATTAAACATGTTCGAAGGCCTTGCGCGCCATTTGTTCAAAACAGTAAAAGGGGTAGAATTTCCAACGCTTCCTCGCATGACTTATGCCGATGCCATGGAATTTTATGGTAACGACAAACCTGACATCCGTTTTGAGATGAAACTGGTGAACCTTACTGCTGAAGCAAAAGGGAAAGATTTTCCAGTTTTTGACAGTGCAGAGCTGATTTTAGGAATTTGTGCTACAGGACTTGCAAGCTATACCCGTAAACAAATTGATGAATTGACCGAATGGGTAAAACGTCCACAAATTGGTGCCAAAGGATTAATTTATGCAAGAGTAGAAACCGATGGAAGTGTAAAATCATCTGTAGATAAATTTTATGATGCAGCCTCTTTACAAGTCTGGGCGGCTAAATTAAATGCGAAACCAGGCGACTTATTGTTATTGCTTTCGGGAGATGCCAATGGCGCTAGAAAAGCGATGTCAGAACTAAGACTTGAAATGGGTACACGTTTAGGCTTACGCGATCCAAACAAATTCTCTGCGCATTGGGTTGTTGATTTCCCATTGTTTGAATACAGTGAAGAAGAAAATCGCTATTTCGCCATGCACCATCCGTTCACTTCTCCCAAACCTGAAGACATTCCATTGCTGGCTACCAATCCGGGTGCCGTGCGTGCCAATGCCTACGACATGGTCATCAATGGGGTAGAAGTTGGAGGTGGCTCAATTCGTATCCACGACAGAGCGCTTCAGTCACAAATGTTCTCTTTATTAGGGTTTACAGAAGAAGAAGCCAAACATCAATTTGGCTTTTTACTCGATGCCTTTGAATATGGTGCTCCTCCTCATGGAGGATTGGCCTTTGGTTTTGATAGACTTTGTTCATTATTTGGTGGCTCCGATTCTATTCGCGATTTCATTGCTTTCCCAAAAAACAATTCAGGCCGCGATGTAATGATTGACGCGCCATCAACCATTGACCAAAAACAATTGAATGAATTGAAAATAGCGCTGAAATAGAGTTCAGCGTTTAGAGTAATCAGTTCAGGGTTCTCAGTTGAAATATTATAAAATCAAAAGTGTTTTTTTCGAGCTTCGGGCTCGAAAAAGCACTAAACACTAAAAAGAAAACCCTAATCCAAAAAAAGTGACCCCAAGCAAGCAACAAGCATTGTTAGATCAATTTAAGCTACGACATACTACCTGTAGGCTAGAGGTGGTGGCCTTTTTTCTTTCTAAAAATTTTGCCATTGCCCATATCGATTTAGAACACGCCTTCAAAAAACAATTTGATCGGGTAACCCTTTACCGTACGCTTAAAACATTTTTAGACCAAGGCATTATTCATAAAGTGCTTGATGATGAGGGTACGCCAAAGTATGCCTTGTGTCCAAGTGCATGCGCACATCTTCATCACCACGACCATGTCCATTTTAAATGCAATGCCTGTGGGCATACCACTTGTGTTGAAGACATTTTTATTCCTCCAATTACCTTACCCCAAGGCTTTAAAGTAGAAGCAAAAAATTTATTGTTGTCGGGCATTTGTCCGAATTGCAGCCAACTAAATATTGGTTAAATGAAACAATACTGTCAAACTATTTAGGGGCTGCTGAAAAACGCAAAAGCAACAAAATTTTAAATTTTAAATTAAATCAGGCTTCTTTTGATTTGTTATGGGTAATAAATTGGGCTTGCTGAAAAACGCCCATAAATTTTAATCTGGCATACAGGGCAGCATTTGATAGTACTTGGCGTGAAGGTTAGGAATGAAAAGCCCGCAGCACAGTAAGGAAATGCAATGGATAGCCTAGACACACCCAAATCTTACTATTGCTGCATTAGTAGATAGGATTGGTTTAACCCCTTCGGGGTAATTTCAAATTTACATCTTTCGAAAATTTCGTAAAATTCTATTACCGTAGCTTGCACCTACGGCTATTGTAGTTTAACCCGGTTGTTTGTGTACCTACCCTGAAGGGTAATGTATTTTTCAAATCCTTTAGGGTGAATTACAATAACCCTGTATGAAATGGTTGTGATAATATCAAAAACATCCGTTACTGTAGCTTGCACCTACGGCTAATGTAGTTTAACCCTTCGGGGTTATCAGCACAATAAAAGGGTTAGGGTTATACAATAAAAAACCGTATGAAATGTGTGTGAATTTGTCGTCTATCTTTTCGTATTGGTTGTAATCAAACCCCTTAGGGTTAAACAATAATAGCCCCGTATGAAATGCGGGGGCAAAAAATACGTTACCCGAAACAAGTCTGGAAGACTTGAACATTTGATAGTCACAAAGCATATATGGGGCTTGCTGAAAAACTCGATTACCAATTAATCTTTACTTTTTCCTAATATTTGTCAATTTCCCCTTGATGAAAAATTAACCAACGAAAATCAAAACTCCACCACAGAGGACATTTGTATAAAAAATGCTACAAATTTGCACCATTACACTGAAACAACCTCGCCCCAAATTTGTTGGAAAAACAAAATAATCGTGTGGCTCAAACAGTGTTTTGTTTTTAACCGCTTTCCCGAGAATATCGGGATCACGCATTTTTAATAAGGTCGAATGCAAGACAATTCAAAGATTGCGCATGATTTGCTTGCATTTTATATGCTATTTTAATCATCATTAATTTACTGACATTAAAATGTTAATGGTTTTTCAGCAGACCCTAATTAAATACTGAATAAAAATAACATTCAAGAAAATAGAATTATAGTATCTTAAAAAAATAAAATATCACACAAATTCTAGTGTAGATACTTTTGCAACACGCTCATTTTAATATTCACACAAAGCTCGCAATGGTATGGTAGGATTATTCACTACCAAAAAAAGGACTGTCCATTGCTGAACAGTCCTTTTAAAGATTAAATCGCTTACGATTTATTGTTTCACTAATTTACCTGTAGTAATGCCTTCCGTGCTTACAAATTTGTAAACATAAGTACCTGCATTTAAACTAGATAAATCAATATTCCCAGTTGATTCAGTCACCTTTACAGTTAATGCCGTTTCCCCAAGTAAGTTCACAATGGAAAGTGTTCCTGAAGTAGCAGTTGTAAAGTGAATGGTATTATTTGCTGGAATTGGGAATAAACTAAAGGTATTTACTGCGTTTGTACTAGATTTCACATCAGTCACAGTTAAAATTTCAGCCACATCACCAAATGTATTTCTTCTATAAGTAGTGCTTGACACCCTATTCTCGTCTTTAATTAATGGACACACAATAGTGAATACAAATAATTGTTTACCAGAATTCGATATCAAATAAGTGGTATTGTAAGTTTTATTGCCATCAGATTGTACTACAATCCAAGTAGCCATTACTGAATCAACCCCAACCTTGGTTAAGTGATCGATATACGCATTGTCAATTGGCAAATTATAATTGATGATACATTTATCAAACGCTACAGCACCAAGGGTATCTTTAAGTTCTCCTTTTACAAATTTAGCCGCAGTATCCAATTTAACCGTTTGGTATAAACAACTATAGTCCATCATATTGGCAAGACCATTGTAGTTATAGGCTAATGGATCCATACAACCTTTGATGATTGTTACATTTACTTTGTCATATACATATCTGCAAGAACCATCATTTTTATTGGCTGATGGGTCAAAGTTTGGAGCAGAAGGATCTGTACAACCAAATTTAAAGAATGTATTGTCAATATTGATGCAAGAACCATTGTCTTTGTTCGCATAAGGATTAAAGTTATAAGCATCAGGATTTGTACAACCATAGATGTTTACTTTAGTAGTATCGTTGTAATAACAAGTACCACTTTTGGTAGCTTTAGGATCAAAGTTTAAGGCTTTTGAATCTAAACAACCAAATACCAAAGTGGTATCGTTGTAGAAACAAGCACCAGGTACTACGGCTTTAATATCGTAGTTGTTGGCATTAGGATCCATACAGCCAAATACTTTGGTAGTGTCTTGATAGAAACAAGGACCGCCTACAGTAGCTTTTGGGTCGAAATTTTTAGCTTTTGTATCCATACAACCAAATACTTTGGTAGTGTCTTGATAGTAACATGCACCGTTGATAGTAGCAGAAGAATCATAATTCAATGCTTTTCTATCCATACAACCAAA
>JBEAZU010000189.1:0-3986 GCA_041169945.1 Bacteroidota bacterium | reverse complement strand
TGGACTTGATATGCTGTGATACAGAAGCATTGTCTACGAAAGGATACATGACATTACTACAATATAATATCAAAGCGTTAAACAGACAACTACCCTTTGTCAAATCTGCCATACAAACTAAAATAATAGACAAGGAACCTGCAATGGCTTGCTTACTCCACCCAAACTGCTATTGGGATTTCAACAATTTCAGCATTTCCATTATGATGCAATAAGTCAATTCGTATTAAATAGTATCCATTGGCTACTTTTTCGCCAAAGGTGTTGGTACCATCCCATTGGTATATACCTGACATACCTAATAAATGATTAGCGACCAATTGCCGTTCTAATTCACCAGCCATATTATAGATATCTATCGTTGCCGTAGTACCAGTTTGGAACATTTGGTATTGGAGCAACACGAAATCGTGGTAACCATCTTGATTGGGACTGAGCACTTTTGAGGAAGCATTGAAAATTGAAGCAATAGGAACGCTTGCTTGATTTTGTGAATTTACATGTCCAGGTGAAGCGTATCCCACGGTAGAGGAAGCTGAATGCCAATTGTCTTTTTGTGAGCCTAAGGCAAGATTGATTTTTTCTAAAGAAACACCTTCATTATTGTTAATTAAGTCGACATGCATTTTTTCGGTATAAGTAATACTGTCTAATATTTGCTTATCGGCATTTAAAAGCACACAATATCCTTCCTCATCATTCATACTTGGCAGTTTTGCTACTTGAACACCATTTTTATGTGCATAATATGGATAAAATTGATTGAGTTTTGTTGTATCAATCGTAATCGCCACATAACTATTGGGGGCAATAAAAATCGCTGATGCTTTAAAATCGATGGTATCGCCTTTTTCATTAGCCAAATACAATTGTGACAAGGCTTGTGCATGACTAGATCCGTTGAAAATTTCAACAAAATCAACGGCATTGGGAAAAGGATTAAATAAAATTTCACTGATGCATACCTCAGCTTTAGGAATGGGAAGGTCAAGAGAACTGGTATCTAAGGAATCGTCCGACAAGGTTTGAATAAGTACATCATCAAAATAATGTTTAGCAAAAAAACTAGCGGTGGATTGATGAACGACCAAACCAGTAAAATCGCCTTGGGTAAAAGCACTGTCTTCCGCACTTCCTTCTAAGGTGTAATGGATTGCATTAGCAGCATTGTTGGTATATAAAAGCCAATGACCATTGCCTTGTCTGCTTACTTTGACTTGAATTTGGTTATTGCTCCCATTTGCTTGTGTTTTACCATCAAGGCCATCAATAAGTTTAATCAAAAGCGAGTTGGTCTTTTTATATAAACAAATATCGTCATCGGAGGATCCAATTCTTAAAAAATAAGCATTGGTAGCAGTGGAAACTTTTGCATTGTCAGCAAGGAGGTAAAAGTCGACATAATTCAAGGAAGAGGTTGCAAATTTAAAATTGCAATTTATTTTCCACACACAATTGGTTACTAAAGTGTTAGTGGTGCTAATTTCAAAAGAATTGTTACTTATTTTACAGGTCGAATGGAGCTTTCCATCCAAGTTTTCCCATTGGGCAGTGTCAAATTTCCATGCCTCAAGGGTATCGAAATGCTCCTTAAGCTGTGCATTCATAGAAACAATGTTTCCAAAAATGAAAAATAATAGTACGCTAATTTTCACGGCGTGATAAATAATGTTTATTTTGCAAAAAATATTCGGAAAGATAATCATCAACCCGCAAAAAGTCAAGATGTTTAACAAACAAAGGTCAAGTGTTTTCCTAGGCGGGTTCCACGATCACCTTTAGCATAAAATCATTTAACACAAGGTATGAAAATAGCTGTTGTTGGTTCTACCGGCTTAGTTGGTGGAGAAGTATTAAGAGTTCTTGAGGAAAGAAACTTTAACGTTACAGAATTAATACCAGTAGCATCAGAAAGATCTGTTGGTAAAAAAGTAACTTTCAAGGGTAAAGAATTTACCGTAGTAGGCATGCAAACTGCTATTGATATGAAACCGGCCGTAGCGATATTCTCTGCTGGAGGTGGAACATCATTAGAATGGGCGCCTAAATTTGCGGCTGCAGGCATCGCAGTGGTAGACAACTCTTCTGCATGGAGAATGGATCCTACTAAAAAATTAGTGGTACCAGAAATCAATGCCAATGAGTTGACGGCAAATGACAAGATCATTGCTAATCCAAATTGTTCAACCATTCAAATGGTATTGGTATTGAACCCTTTGCATAAAAAATATAAAATCAAACGTGTAGTAGTATCTACCTACCAATCGGTAACCGGTACTGGCAAAGCGGCGGTTGATCAATTGATGAACGAACGCGCAGGAATTGAAGGCCCAATGGCTTACAAATACAAAATAGATTTGAATGTGATTCCACAAATCGATGTTTTCTTAGAAAATGGTTATACCAAAGAAGAAGAAAAAATGATTAAGGAGACTAAAAAAATTATGAGCGACGATAGCATTAAAGTAACTGCTACTGCTGTTCGTATCCCGGTGATGGGTGGTCACTCTGAATCAGTAAACATTGAGTTTGAAAACGAATTTGATTTGGCTGAAGTAAGAGCAATTCTTTCACAAACAGAAGGCGTTGTTGTTCAGGATGATCCTGCAAATCAAATTTATCCAATGCCGATGAATGCTCATCAAAAAGATGACACTTTTGTAGGTCGTATCAGAAGAGATGAGACACAAGCCAAAACATTAAATTTATGGATTGTGGCGGATAACTTAAGAAAAGGAGCTGCCACAAATGCCGTGCAAATTGCACAGTATTTAGTTGTCCATCAATTTGTATAAAAGCATAGTTTTCAAGTTAAAGTAGGACTACACAACCCTATAAAAAAATGCAAACAGAAATTTCTGATAGCCTTTTTTTATAGGGTGATATAAGTAAATTTATACACGTGTAATTTTGGCCCCAAGGGCATTTAGCCTTTGGTCGATGTATTGGTAACCACGATCGATTTGGTCAACATTATGGATGACACTTTTGCCGTTTGCCGACATCGCTGCAATAAGCAAGGCTTGCCCAGCCCTAATGTCTGGAGAAGTCATGGTAATGCCTTTAAGTGCCATTTTTTTATCTAAACCAATAACTGTAGCACGGTGTGGATCGCAAAGAATGATTTGAGCCCCCATGTCGATTAATTTATCGACAAAGAACAAACGGCTTTCGAACATTTTTTGGTGAATCAAAGCTGTCCCTTTGGCTTGAGAAGCCACAACCAAAATGATACTAATCAAATCGGGTGTAAACAAAGGCCAAGGACCATCAGCGATGGTAAGAATGGAACCATCAATAAAAGTTTCTATTTCGTAATGGTCTTGCGCAGGAATGTAAATATCATCTCCTCTGTATTCCATTTTGATACCTAGTTTGCGAAATACTTCTGGTATTTGGCCAAGCATATCGATACGTGCATTTTTGATGGTCAATTCAGAACCAGTCATGGCCGCCATGCCGATGAAACTACCAATTTCAATCATGTCAGGCAACATGGTATGGTCGGTTCCTCCTAATTTTTCGACCCCTTCAATGGTCAGTAGGTTTGAGCCAGCACCAGAAATTTTAGCCCCCATGCGCACCAACATGGCACATAATTGTTGCAAATAAGGCTCACAAGCTGCGTTATACACAGTGGTAATGCCTTTAGCAAGTACAGCTGCCATCACAATATTGGCCGTTCCGGTTACCGATGGTTCATCGAGTAACATATAACAACCCTTTAAATCAGAGGCATCGATATGAAAAAACTTATCGCTACTGTCGTAGTTAAATTTTGCACCCAAACGTTCTAATCCTATAAAATGGGTATCTAACCTTCTTCTACCAATTTTGTCACCACCTGGTTTAGGCAATTTTGCTTTTCCAAAGCGCGCCAAAAGAGGCCCTAATATCATTACTGAGCCACGTAATGCTGCACCTTTTTTCTTGAAATCATCTGTTTCTAGGTATTCAAGATTAACGGTATCCGCCGTAAAACGGTA
>JBEAZU010000188.1:0-8796 GCA_041169945.1 Bacteroidota bacterium | reverse complement strand
TCTCTGGAGGATTTCAAGAAGGTGTGCGTAAAAGATTGGCATTTTTAGGGGTACAACATATCTTTTTAGGGATTAAGGATAAAATTGCCGTATTCCACCAGTTTTTAGCCGACAATCAAATTCAAGCCGAGGAGGTATTGTACATGGGCGATGATTTGCCCGATTATGATGTCATGCAATTATGCGGCATCGCTACTTGCCCTGCCGATGCCACCCAAGAAATTATCGACATCAGCCAATATGTATCACCCAAAGAGGGCGGCAAAGGCGCCGTGCGTGATGTCATAGAAAAAGTAATGCGCAGCCAAGACAAATGGGTAATCAGTAATAACCATGCAAATGGGTGATGTTAGGTATTAGGTACAGGGTACTGAGTACTGAGTACAGTGTACAGAGTACAGAGTACTGAGTACAGGGTACTGGGTACAGAAAAATGGTAACACGAAACGCTGTACTTTCTACTTTCAACTTTCTACTTTCAACTTTCAACACTCAACACTAAAAAAAAATGTCAAGCATCAAAAAAACTACCGCTATGTTCCATCTCATCAGGTTTACAAACTTGTTGATGATAGTGGTATCGCAATACATTGCGGCGGTTTACCTGGTTTTTAAAGGGGCGTATTGGGGAGATACCCTCCTACGCAAAGATTTATTTATATTGGTTTTAGCAACGGTTTGTATTGCCGCTGGTGGCAATATCATTAATGATTATTTCGATGTCAAAATCGATAGCATCAACAAACCTCAGCGCCTCATCATTGACCATACCGTCACTCGACGTACTGCATTATTGTGGCATCTGCTGCTTACCTTAGCGGGCATTGTACTAGGCGTATTTTTAAGCGCCCCAATAGGCTTTTTGTATGCTGGAACCGGTATTTTATTGTGGTTGTACTCTTACCGGTACAAAAGAAAACCCTTCATTGGCAACCTCTTAATAGCCTTGCTCACCGCTACCGCTGTCTATTTACCCGCTTTGCTCAGCCATGATCCAAATCTTTTATTGTTGTTTTTTGCCGTAGTTTCATTTTTCATCTCCTTGCTTAGGGAAATCATCAAAGACATCGAAGACATGAAAGGGGATGGGCAATTCGATTGTGAAACCATACCTCTCGTCTATGGCTTACGAAAAACCAAACAAATCCTCATGGGTATCATAGCAGGTTTTATGGTTGTATTGATGATAATGGCATTATTTATCAATATATTATCCATCACCGTGCTTGTGTTTTTTACCCTTTTAGCCCTATTGGGATTGTTAATTAAACTTTTACCTGCAGACACCAAAAAAGAATTTTCTATCTTAAGCAAATACTGTAAATGGTTGATGTTAGCGGGTGTATTAAGCATGATGATTGTTTAAAACATTTGCATATCACACATATTTGGCGAAATTGCAGTACTAAATAGTTGACCATGAAAAACCTATTGATCGCCATATTGACCATGAGCATACTAAGTCAGTGTGGCTTAGGAGAAAAAGCAGAAACGAAATCTGCTTATGCCAACGATACCATTCAAACAGATACGACCAATGAAGAAGCATTGGTTAACAAAGACATCACGCTGTTTAAAATTACCCAAGAAAATTATGGAGATGCCATTTTAGAACTCAATTCTCCTACCGAAAACCAACAGCTATCTGATAAGCAAGGAATCAATTTCAACTTTAATGCGGTCAATTTCCCATTCACCAATGGCAAACACATCGCATTGTGGATACCATCAAAAGGCATTAAAAGAATCACTACGGCCGACTATACCAGCAAACTTTCCTCAGGAAGTTTTACCACCTTGTCATTTTTATGTGACGAAGATGGCTTGTCTATTAAACAACCCGAAGCCTATGCCTTAAGAAGTTTTAATGTGGGCAAACACTCAGATATCAATTACAGTGACAGTGCGATGGTGATCCTCAATGCTATTCATCAAAATACGTCCTTTACGCCTTTGGTTGATTTTTACTTGGCCAACACCAATATTTCTAAAGAAGGGAATACACTTCAGTTATCCATTGACAGTAGCGAATTTCAAATCCACAACTGGTCGGCTTATAAAATTAACGGATTGGCCAAAGGCAAGCATAAAATAAAAATCCAATTGGTAAACCATAAAGGGGAGCATTTCAAATCGCCTTATTCTGTAGATAGCACCGACATTATAGTCAAATAATTGGTGCAATTACAAAGACCATCCTTTAATAAAAAATTGCTTTTGTAAAGTGATGCGAAGTCAAACAACATGTTAAAGTTCATATCAAAACCCCAAATACAATGGTCATATACCTCATAGGCATGATGGGTGCCGGAAAAAGTACTTTCGGCAAGCAATTGGCCCAATATTTAAATTACCCTTTTATTGATTTAGATGAAGCCATTGTCAATCATGAAGGCAAGACGATTGAACAACTGTTTGCCAGTGTTGGTGAAAATGGATTTAGAGCCATAGAACAAAACGCCTTGCATAGAGAAAGCACCGTACAAGACAATAGGGTAATTGCTACTGGTGGAGGTACGCCCTGTTTTTTTGACAACATGGTTTACATGAATACAACAGGTTGTACCATTTTTTTAAATATCTCAGCGGCTGAAATTGCCAATCGTTTAAGCAAAGCCAACAACCACCACCGTCCCTTATTGAAAGACAAATCAAAAGAAGAAATTCAGGCATTTATTACCCAAAAACTGGCCGAGAGAATTCTCTTTTATGAAGAAGCAGAAGTAGAAATCATGGATCCTAACATGGATTTGGGCTTATTGAAAGGCATGATTTTGTAAGTTTTTAGGTTACTGCTTTGGTCCACGCCAGAGCCGTAAACCCAATGTCGTTAACTTAAGAATAAATCAGCGGTTGTCCGTTCCATCTGTATGGTCTGCGTTGCCATCCCGCACTTGCGGGATTATGCTTTGACAAAGAACCCCGTTAAAAAAACGGGGCCAAATTACACACAGATTTGGCGGTGTAAGCAGATTGTAACGGATTTTAAAAATACTTATGTTTACGACATTGGCCGTGAACCAGCGAAAAGTTCAACATTTGACGTGGACTAGTGAGGATATTAGGGGTACAATTGAATGCCCTTCATTACGAATACACCGCTCTTTAACTTCCATCAACAGCGTTCTACCAATCCCTATTTAAAATCCACAAAACGATAAGCCAACTTAATGGTCAGCATAGGGTTAAAGGCAGGATAAATGGCATTCAAGCCATCGTAAGGTTGCACAAAATAGATTTTTTGATTCAATATATTGCTTAGGCCAATGCCAACATCTAAGCCTTTCCATAAATCTTTTTTGTTGATGAATATATTCCATTGAAGCGTAGGGTTTAATTTAGCAGGGGCATAAGTGCTATCAACCTCATTGTACACGCTGCCAAATTGGTAACCATATCTTTCCCCCACAAAAGAGAGTGTATTGCTGATGCTGAAATTAGAAGTCGCATTAAAAATGGCATTTACATTGGCCGTATGGTTGGCAAAACCCAACACGGAATTGGTGTTTTGGCTAATGGCATAATTGTCGACATTATTGAGGCCAGCCGAATTATAATAGGCATAATTCAAGTTTACATTCCAGCGATGGTTTTTAATGCGCAAAGCACCTTCAACCCCCATAGAACCAGTTTGGTTGTAGTTTTCGAAATAATCATTCCCGTCAATTGGGAGATATACAATAGGGTCTTTGATGAGGATAGAAAACACATTTACTGAAACATCAAAAACGGCATTGATTTTATAACCCGATTCAAATTCCAATACCTGTGTTTTTTCAGGTTTAATGTCTTTGTTTAAACCCATGTTCATCAAGGTAGGCGCCTTAAAAGCTTCTGAATACAAGAGCTTAAAGTGTACATCCTCAAATGCTTTAGTGACCGCAACTCTAGGAGAGAAAGCCGTCCCAAATAAGTTATTGTACAAATACCTCCCTCCAAGGGTGAAATTGGCGATGTTATTTTTAAGCGTACCTTGCACATAGGCAGCACCGGTAAAATTGCGGATAAAATCAGCATTGACGGTGGTAAATAAATTAGGCTTGGTCACTTCTCTGTTTTGGGCAAATTGTTCAAAACTTTCTATCCCTGCCAAAACATTTAATTGTCTCGAGTAATTATAATCAAACTCCACATTGCCAAGTATTTTTTTGGTAAGAATATTGAGGTTACCGGAAGTATAGGGCAAGGGATTGTTCCATGGCAATTGGTGGAGGTATTGAATTTTGGGCGTAATACTTAATTTTGTACCCACCTTGAATTTATAATTCACTTCCGCATTCAAGCTTTTGAAACGAGCAGGAATGGTTTGGTTTTCTACCGTATCGTAAGTAATCCTAGAGCCTGTATTATAAGCATCAAGGATTAACTTCGCGTTTAATTTTTTATAATTCAGGCCAATATTCAGGTTCATTGGGTCAGTGAAAGCATTGTTTTTCAAATTGGTGCTTTTACCATATATGTCGGTATACATTTGATTTGATTTGTGAGATTGGCCCGCAAAGCCAAGGATAGAAATGCTGCCATTTTCGTATACTTTACCCGCCCTGACACTTACATTTCTATGGGCATAGCTGTCGTTAAAAAAGCCAACACTGCTATTGGCTTCTACCCCATGAATATCTTCGGCACTTTTGGTGATGATATTGATTACGCCTAGTTCCGAAAAACCACCATATACACTTGATCCTGGGCCTCTTACTACTTCTATGCGTTTGATTTGTGTTACATCATAATGTCCGCCAAAAGCCAAATTTCCATACAACAATTCATTCATTTCCTGTCCATCAATCAGCATCAACACCTTTCCTTCGTGCCCCCAAATTCCCCTCATACCAATACCCACTATACCATTTACATCAGCATGAAAACTGATGCCGGGTACCAGCTTCAGCACATCAATTAAATCATTGGCACCTATGGCTTTGATTTCTTTTTCAGTAATCACCGACACAATGCCCGGAGATTCGTTTTGGCTAAACTTCACCTTAGAGGGGGTGGTTACCAATTGGTCTAAATCAAAAGACAACAAGGCATCGGTAGAAGAAGAATCTAGTTGCGCCATGGCATTTGGGGTCAATAGTGCCAACAGCACAAACAGTAGATATGGAGTAGCTTTCATGACAATTATGATTTTATCGCTATAATTTTAAAATTAATTTCTTCAATTACGGTATCAATCGTTTCCAAAATAAATGGTTTCAGGCCCGATTGGGCAATTTCTTCACTGGATTGAAAACTCAAGAAGCGTTCTAATTTCAACAGTAAATCACTCAAGGTAAACATCTTAATACTAGGTGAAAGTTTTAACACACATTGCTCTAAGCGCACTTGTTGTTGTAGGATGGTTTCATTATCGGCATGTAGCAATGTTTTAAGCACGTGAAACTCTTCCAGCACTTGTGTTAAAATAAGTTCCAGAAACACATGGTCATTGTTGGCCAATTCAATGTACCTGAAAAAAGACACCATATGGTTTTGTTTGTGTTCCAAGATGGCCGGTTGGTAATGCGCGGATGTAAAATAGGCCAACTTCGCAAGCAATACTTTAGGGTCAAATGGCTTGGTCACATAATCGTCGAAACCAAATTCATCAAGTAAAGCTTTCACGTCCTGCAATGCTTCTGCCGACAAGGCAACGATAGGCAATTGTGGTTTCGCGGCTTTAATTCTTTTGGTTGCTTCATAACCATCCATCACGGGCATTTGCAAGTCCATTAAAATTAGGTCATAGGAAGTGTTGCTTGCTTTTTCTACCCCTACCAAGCCATTTTCGGCGACTTCAGGAAGCATGCCATTTTTCTTTAAAAAGGCCATCATCAATTTAGCATTGATGCCATTGTCTTCCACTACCAAGATTTTTTTATCCACTAGAGAAGCGGTACTTTCCGCCACATTGTCGTTGGAGATGGTCGCCTGTATAGCATTTGTTTTGGGTAATTTCAAGGTAAAACTAAAACAAGATCCTTTGCCCACCTCACTTGTGAGTACAATGTCGCTGCCCATTAAGGCGACAAGTTTTTTACAGATGGCCAAACCTAAACCCGAGCCACCATATAACCTGGTGGTATTGGAATCGGCTTGGGTAAAGCTTTCAAACACATAGCCTAATTTTGATGCCGCAATACCGATACCAGTATCTATTACTTTAAATGCAACGCTATCAAATTCGGCTCCGGTTTCCACAATGTTTACTTCCACCAGGATTTCCCCTTTTTCTGTGAATTTTATCGCATTGTTAATCAAGTTGTTTAACACTTGGTTAATCCTAAACGAATCGCCACGGTAAAAGCCATTGTTGTCAATATTGGTCACCACCCTAAAGGCCAAGTGTTTGTTTTTAACGGCACCCTCATGCAGCTTGGTGATGTGGTTAATTTGTTGTTTTAAATCAAAAGAAGTATCCTCCAAACTCACTTTGCCCACCTCTAATTTAGAAATGTCTAGTATTTCGTTGATCAAATGGTATAAACTTTTGGCAGAAAATTGTATGGTCGTTAAATAATCAAGTTGCTCTTCGGTAAGTGCCGCATCGTTTAACAAATTCGACATCCCTAATATGGCATTGAGCGGCGTTCTTATTTCATGACTCATCACCGATAAAAACTGTGATTTTGCCACCAAGGCTTCTTCTGCTTTTACTTTGGCAATCAAGGTTTGTGACTGTGTTTTTTGGAGCGATTCAATCAAGGCTTTAATTTGCGCATTCATTTCTTTGAGCGAAAAGCCTAATTCATCTTTTTCACTCAAAGGCGTGTATTCCATATCAAACATCCCTTCGCCTATGCTTTCTGCAAAACGGGCATTGTATTTCATGCTTTCAATCAAGGTATTGATAGATATATTGATGGCCCCAATTTCATCATCGGCACCGCCTTTTTCTCCATTGACCAACTCGCCTTTGCTTAACCTAAAAATCAATGCCTGAATTTTCTTGAGTGGAACCACAATTTTTTGAGTGGTAATTTGTGTAGCAATAATTCCCAAAAGGGTCATAATCAAACCAATCACTAACAATACTTTTATCGTCAAATCAAAGGCTTCTTCCATTGATTTTCTAGCTTTTGCCTTTTCTGTTTTTTCCCAATCAAGGGATTTTTGTACATCAATGGCAATTTTATCCAATACCGGAAGAATAGATAGCTCCAACAAATCCTGACTTTCAAACATCAACATGGGGTTGTTATGGCTCTCAAAATCGGGCAATAACAATAGCAAACTTCGCTGAAAAGTAATGTTTTGTTCAAACAAATGGAGATTGTCAATGGTACGTTGCTGTTCTACTTTATTGCTCCACTTTTCTACACTATTGAGCAATGATTTTTTGACTAAAGGAAAATCGTACTGGTGATAATGATGAAGGTTTTTAACAGCCGCTTCGTCTTTGGGTAAATACACCACATTGATAATGTTTAATTTGGTGGAAGTTACAATTCGCCTCAACTCATAGAGTTGTTCTACGGATGGGTCATGCTCTTCAAAAAGTTGGTTGAGGGTAGCGCTTGAATTGTTTACAATTTCAAACACCACCAATACACTCATGGCAAAAGCAATGATCATGGCAGCGAAGCCAATAATAATTCTTTTGGCCACGCCTTTAAATCCGATATATAAGTTAAAATTATTCAACATTGCGCGCCATGTCTAAAAGTTGTTGTGCTACTGACAATTTATTTTCTTTGAGGTGTTTTTTGCTGATGTCAAACTCCGCTTTTTTAGTATCGATAATCAGTTCTATACAAACGCCATTGGCAATACTGCCTTCAATATCAGAAATCAACAGCACATGGTTTTGTTTGGATTTTTCTGCCAGTAACCCTAAGTTGCTCGAAGAAGCATTGCCCACAAAAAGTACATTGACAGATTCGTCAAATTGGTCAATTTTTTTTACGATAATCGCGTGATTCCCTATGGCACTTTTGATTTTGGTAATTAACATCAATTCTTCATAAAGACCAGGGGCATCTTTTATACCAATCACAAAATTGCTATTGTCTACTTCTGAAGGCCAATGGATGTATTTTAAAAAGTTGTATATAAAAACAGCCTTCATTTTGTCATTAACATGCGGGTTGGCAAAGTTATAGTGACTCCATAAAATCAGTAATATGAGGATGCTTTTTTTCAAAAGATATAATATATACAATAATAGACATTGAACTTACGTAAAAAAAACCAAAGTGTTGTGTAGAATTTTAAAAAAAAAACAAAAAAAAGAAAGCATTACAAACCGTATTGGTGCATTTATGAGGATGGCGCTTGGCGTATTTGTTAAAGAAAAACCTTGACGATTGCGTCAAGGTTTTTCTTTAGGCTACACTTAATACTATTGCTGAATCACCACTTTATGGGTTGAAGTTCCCTGCTCAGCACTTAAGGCAACCAGGTAAATGCCTTTAAGCAGGGGTAGTACAATTCAATGTCGTTTAGTTAACAATTCTTGTTATTTTTAAATCTGTGAAAATCCGCTTAATCTGCCAAATCTGTGTTCAATTTTTGTTTTTATTCTTTGAAAAAGAATAATCCCGCAAGTGCGGGATGGAACACTGATGGAGCGGATTGGACAGATTGTCGCGGATTTTATCCTTAACTAAACGACATTGGTATTACAATTATGAATACGTGATAAAAAATAAGGTCAATCCCCAAAATGAAATTGTGCTGGAAGGAAATTATGTGCAAACTGGAAATAATTATGACGTCATTGTTTATTACCGCATTCCAGGAACGGTCAATGACCAGATTGTGGGTTATTTGAATTTTAAAAGTTATTATAGGTAATCAAAAACCTTCCTGAAA
>JBEAZU010000187.1:0-5979 GCA_041169945.1 Bacteroidota bacterium | reverse complement strand
ATAAAAATTGAACACAGATTGAGCAGATTATGCGGATAAACGCTGATTATGCGTCTTTGTATCTTGGTGCTAGATGATTTTCTGTGGGAAATGATTAATTTGTTTACTTCTATTTTGAAGTGAAATTTAGTTATTTTTGTAAACCAATCACTTAAAATTTCACGCAAAGGGCGCTAAGTATTCCACGCAAAGGCCGCTAAGATGCATGAACACACTACATGAACACACTATTTTACTGAAATTACAATTCTTTAGACGATAAAAATTCAATCATTTGGCTTGATTGTCCATACCTTTGCGCGCTTTGCGTGTTTTTCCCTTTGTGCCTTAGCGTGAAAAAAAAATTCCACGCAAAGGTCGCTACGATGCATGAACACACTATTTTACTGAAATTGCAATTCTTTAGACGATAAAAATTCAATCATTTGGCTTGATTGTCCTACCATACCTTTGCGCGCTTTGCGTGTTTTTTTCCAGGACAATACAGGGGGATATTAATTAACTAGACCCAAAGGAGAATGCTGAATTACACAAATTAATATATCTTCGTTACCCACAGTATTTCATCTAGCGCCTGTATCTTCTATTAATTCAAATAAAACCATAATTTAAATGCGTTTGCCCTGCCTCCACTACATTTTGTTTTGCAAGAACATTTTGACTTTAACAGGAAAGAAATTACTTTTGAAATCGTATTAAATATTCAATTTTTAAAACTAGCTTTAGGATTGAATTTGTGGACGACAAAAAGAAATAATATTTATTGATTATGAAACTATTACAAGGGAAAATTGCATTGGTTACTGGTGCATCAAAAGGAATTGGACGTGCAATTGCATTACAATATGCTGCGCAAGGGGCAAATGTTGCTTTTACTTATTTATCAAGTGTCGAAAAAGGACAGGCTTTGGTAGCAGAATTGGAAGCTTTTGGTGTAAAAGCTATTGGTTATCGTTCTGACGCCTCTGACTACAAAGCAGCAGAACAATTGGTTGAAAACGTGTTGGCCGATTTCGGTAATTTAAATATATTGATTAACAACGCAGGCATTACCAAAGATGGTTTATTGATGCGTATGAGTGAAGAACAATTTGATACGGTGATTCAAGTGAATTTAAAATCAGTTTTTAACTTGACTAAGGCGGTACTTAAAACCTTCATGAAAAACAAAGCGGGCTCTATTATCAACATTACTTCTGTAGTTGGTATCAGTGGCAATGCTGGTCAAACTAATTATGCGGCTTCTAAAGCGGGTGTAATCGGATTTACCAAATCGGTGGCGCTAGAGTTAGGATCAAGAAATATTCGTTCTAATGCCATTGCTCCTGGTTTTATTGAAACCGAAATGACTGCTGAATTAAACGCTGAAGTTGTGAAAGGTTGGACTGAAAATATTCCTTTAAAACGTGCCGGTCAAGCCGATGATGTTGCCAATGCTGCCGTATTCTTAGGATCCGACTTGTCGACCTATATTACTGGTCAAGTATTGCAAGTGGATGGCGGTATGTTAACCTAATGCCGAGGATATTTTTTATCAGTTCTAATTTTGAAATGATGAATTAGGTCATTAACTGATTACCATTTACTGAAATCAAAAATCATGATTCAATCATTTGAAATATTAACCCAAAGCACTGCATGGTACATGGTACTATGTGTGGGCTTTGGGCTTTTTTATGCTTATCTTTTTTATGCTAAAAGTATCATAGAAAACAAATCCCTTACTTGGCTTTTGGCTAGTTTTAGGTTTTTATTGGTCAGTATACTTTGTTTTTTAATGCTCAATCCTTTGGTTAAAACCATCGAAAATGAGTTTGAAAAACCAATATATGTGATTGCCCTTGACAATTCTGAATCTGTTGGCTTGATGTATTCCAAATCACAACAAACGGGTATTGTCAATCAATTGAAACAATTGGTGCCAGCACTGCAACAACAAGAGGCAGAAGTACATTTTAGAACTTTAGAGCATTCCATTAAACTTACTGACTCCCTTCGTTTTAATGCAAAAACCTCTGATTATAGTCAACTTTTTGCAAGTATTGAAAATGATTATGAAAACAGAAACTTGGTCGAAGTTATTCTTGCCGGGGATGGTATTTTCAATGAAGGGGTATCACCAACCTACAAAAATTATCCATTCAAAATTAGTACCATTGCCCTTGGCGATACCATACCCAAAAAAGACCTCTCCATTAAAGGAGTAATGAATAATAAGACAACTTTTTTGGGAAACAAATTTCCGCTTGAGGTACAAATTGGGAATGTAGGTTTTGATAATATCCCTGTCAATATCAGCATCGTGCACCAACAAAAAGTGATTGCGCAACAAACCATTACTTTAGCGGAAGCGCATCACGAACTGAAGTTTTTAATTGATGCTTCCCAAAAAGGAATGCAACATTATACCGTTAACATTAAACCCGTCAAAGGAGAATATACCCTTCAAAATAACCAACGACATGTTTATGTAGAAGTAATAGATGGTAAAGAAAAAATACTGTTGGTGGCTGCGGCTCCTCATCCTGATATAAAAGCCATTCAATCTGCTTTAGATCAAATCGATAACATTGAATTGAGTATTTATATGCCTGAGGTAAATGCCTATAAAGAAGCGCCGTATGATTTAATTATTTTGCATCAAATTCCTCATCTACAAGGTATTGGCAATGATGTTTTACAAAAAATACTACTTAAAAATACCCCCATTTGGTATATCCTCGGAAACCAATCAGACCTACAACGGTTTAATGCAATCAATACGATTTCCAAAATAATGGCAAGAGGGAGGAGTATCGACAAAGTATTACCTTCTTTTAATAGTGGTTTTGATAAATTCTTGCTTACCGATAATATTAAAAATCAATACCTTACATTCCCTCCTTTGGGTATTCCTTTTGGAGATATTCAATTGAGTAATGGAGCCGCAAGCATTTTAAATCAAAAAATTGGAAATGTAATTACCAACAAACCATTATTGGTGTATAATTTACAAAGTGAGCGCAAAGTGGCGGTTTTGTTTGGGGAAGGAATATGGCAATGGAGGGCCGATGCTTTTGAACAAACACAATCCCACGAGGCATTTGATATGGTATTTTCGAAGTTAAGCCAATTGCTTTCACAAAAAGACGATAAACGCAAATTTAGGGTATATCCAATTAATAACGAGGTACTTAGTACCGAACATGTTGTGTTTGAAACGGAGGTTTACAATGCTATTTTTGAACCTATTTTTGAACAAAAAATCAACCTTGTGCTAAGGTCTGAAGCAGGGAAAGTGTATACCTATAGTTATATCCATCAAAAAGATGCCCCCAGATTTGACATTGCGCCATTGCCTCAAGGAATTTATACTTATGAGGCCACGACGACCTTAAATGGCAAAAAAGAACTAACCAAAGGGGAATTTACAGTAAGGGAATTGCAACTAGAAGTATTCAATACCACGGCTGATCATCATTTATTAAGGGAATTGAGTAAAAAAACGGGCGGTTCATTTGTTTATCAACATCAAATCAATGACTTGGCTTTAAAAATCAAAGCCAAATCGGCAAGTCAAAAAATTCATTCCTCTGAAAACTTGCTGGATATCATTCATCTAAAATGGATTTTCTTTTTACTCCTAGGTTTGGTTACTGCCGAATGGGTCATTAGAAAAGCCATGGGAACAGGGGTTTAAATACCTCATTATCAAATTTTAAATAAGCGAAGACTTCAATATTTATATACAATGAAAGTACTCTATATCTCATACGATGGCATGACCGACCCTTTGGGGCAAGCGCAGGTGATTCCTTATTTACAAGGTTTATCTGAGCAATTTGGCCATGCGTTTGTGTTATTGAGTTTTGAAAAAGAAGCCAACTATGCCTTGCATAAAGATAAGATTTCGGAATTATTAAAGCCTTATAACATCATTTGGCAACCTCAGATGTACACCAAAAGGCCACCCGTTTTGTCTACTTTACGCGATATCTATGTCATGCAAAAAGCAGCCATCACTTTATGTAAAAAACATAAGATTGAACTCTTGCATTGCCGTAGCTATATTTCAGCCTTGGTTGGCGCCATGTTACAAAAATCCTTGAAAGTGAAATTTGTGTTTGACATGAGGGGTTTTTGGGCGGATGAAAGGGTGGATGGTAAAATTTGGAATCTTTCAAATCCCATATTTAATACGATTTACAAGTATTTTAAAAAGAAAGAATTACAGTTTTTCCAAGAAGCCGATTACATCATCAGTTTAACACACCATGGTAAAAATGAAATTTTATCTTGGCCTGAAATTGAGGCCAGTACAACTAAAATTCAGGTCATTCCTTGCTGTGTCAATACCAGCTTATTTTCACAAAAAAACATTCATCAATCCCTGCAAGATGATTTTAAAAATCAACTTGCCATCACAGACGATGACCTCGTAATTACTTATATTGGGTCTTTGGGTACTTGGTATATGTTAGACGAAATGCTAGATTTTTTTAAAGTTTTTAAAACGTACCACGCAAATGCTAAGTTTTTATTCATTACCCCCGATTTACCCGACACCATTTTAGCTGCTGTGCAACTTAAAGGCTTAAACCCCTTAGATTTCCCTATCATCAAAGGAGAGCGAGCATTTATTCCTACCTTATTGAGTTTATGTGTGGCTTCTGTCTTTTTTATCAAACCTGCCTATTCCAAAAAAGCATCTTCTCCAACCAAACAAGGCGAATTGATGAGCATGGGCATTCCTGTGATTTGTAATGCCAACGTGGGCGATACCGATTATGTGGTGAATACGTATCAATCAGGGGTGGTCATCGATGACTTTACTGAGGCGGCTTATGCCAAAGTAGCCATGCATTTCAATGATTTGCTGCAACTCGATAAAGCAAGAATTGAAGCAGGGGCGGAGGATTTTTATGCTTTAAATAAAGGCGTAGCCTTGTACAATGAAGTGTACCAAAATTGTGTTTAATAAAAATACATGAGACTATGGTCAATTTTTCAGTTTTGGTAAATTTATAAACGATATAATCCTCCTTCACAATGGATCAAAATGCTGATTTATTAGCCAAATCTAAAGAAGAACTGATTGCGCAAATCATTGCCCTTCAATCTAAAATTCAAGATTCTAATTACCATATTCATGCGGTAAAGCCCGATATCAAAAATGACGAGCTTATCGCTTTGCTTGAAGAAAATAGCCATGATTTGGTGATTGTACATGATTTAGAAGGAAATATCATTGGGTATAACCGTGCCAGCGCTGATTTTTTATCCGATGAAATCAAAACCATGTACCATTTTATCGTACCCGAATTTAGGAATGAATTTGGGGATTATTTAATTAGAATTATTAACAAAGGTTTTGACAAAGGCTTTATCAAAGTACTGGATAAAAATGGTACGCAACGTCTGTTGAATTACAGTAATAAATTGGTGATTAATTCCGCTGGCGAAAAAATTATACATTCCATAGGGCACGACATTACCGAGATTTGGAATACCAATAAAAACCTGAAAGCGGCCAAATTAAGCTATAAGGGCTTGTTTAATGCCAGTAGTGAGGCTATTTTTATCTTAAATACCCATGGCGAACTATTAGATTTGAATGAAACGGCCATGTTGCAGTATGGTTTTTCTTTGGAAGAAACAAAAGGAAAATCGGTATTTGAATTGGACTTTATTCAATCTTCATCCTCGATTGAGCTTCAAAAACAATTTGATAAAATCATAGAGCGTGTCTTGGCGGGTTATCCCCAAATTGCGGAATTCCTGATCAAAGAAGACAATGACTTAGGGTATTCCTCACACGAAATATCCTTCAAAAAAGGGGTGTACTTCAATGACGAAGTCATTATCATGTATGATTTGGATATTACGGAAAGAAAATTGCAAGAAGAACGCAATTTGAAAAAAGTAATGTTTCAAGAATCTCAAAAACGATTAGAAGAAATTTTTGAGAAAGTTAGAATGATTGGGGTAACCATAGACAGT
>JBEAZU010000186.1:0-8131 GCA_041169945.1 Bacteroidota bacterium | reverse complement strand
TTAAAAAGAAATGGCTAAAGCGGTGGTAAAGAAATAATCATGATTGGTATAAGCATTGTTGATGACAAATATTTTTTCACGATTCCTTAATCCTCTTCCTTCAAAACGCAACATCGCATTTTCATTGATGACATAGTCTATATTCAAGGAATAACTGTAGGCTTGCAAACCTCTGGCTTTGCCATTGTCTGAAGCCACCGGAATCATTACCCCCGTTCTATCATTATAGATTTCATTTCGTATAGCAACCCTCCAATGGTCAGTAAATATATACTTCATAATGAAGACTGGTGCAATCCAAGTTCTAAAATCACGACCGCCTTGGGTACGTTGTTGTTTGCCATAATCCAAGCCTACGATGATGCCAAACTTTGAACTTAGCATCGATTGCAGGTAAAAATTATGAAAATAGCGCCATAAAATAGCAGGACTTATTTGTTTCAAAGAATCTGTTTGTTCATTCCCCAAAAAATTACTGTAATTGAAAGTCGTTTGAGCACTCGGTTTATAGGTAATTTGTGCTCCAAAAGCAGGGGTTTGATTGCCTTTTACTTTTTGTATCCTTTGCCAGCCATTCAAATAAAGCAAAGCCATGTACCAACGTTCATTTTTAGAACCATAGCCCAATTTTACGCCTGTTTCAAAATAAGGAGAATTTTCGGCTAAAATACTACGTGTTAAATTCCAACAATCTTTGCCGATAGCACTTTCAAAACCGATATGAGAAGGCATCACCCCAACATCAAGCCATAGGGAATTGTTTTTAAGTAATTTAACACCGGCGTTTGCTTCAAAAATATTCTTTAACAGTCCTTGTTCATTTTGCATATTATACTCGGGAAAAGTACCCGCCATAAAAGCTACATTTGCCCTCACCTTCGCGTTGGTATAATTTACTTTGAGATATGCCAAGTTAATCGATACTTCGTTGTGTTTATTGTACGAATAAAAAAACGCAGGCCTTTCGTGGTTAATTGGATTTCTAACATCATAACTACCATAAGCTTCTAGGTACCCAGAAAAGCTAATTTTGGCAGTGGTATCATTTTGAGCCTGTAGGCTGTGTAGCACAAAGAACACAGTCAATAATAGCAACCAAATTGATTTACAATAGTTCATCATCATTTTTTAAGGTATTAGGTGCAGGGTATTAGGTACAAGGTATTAGGTATTAGGTACAGGGTACAGGGTACAGAGTACAAAGTACAGAGTAAAGGGTACAGAGTACAGGGTACAGGGTACAGGGTACAGAGTAAAGGGTACAGAGTACAGAGTATAGGGTACAGGGTACAGGGTACAGAGTACAAAGTTCAAAGTACAAAGTACAAAGTACAGAGTAAAGGGTAAAGAGTACTTAATACTTAATACCTAATACTTAATACCTAAAAGATACTTAATAATTATCGTACCTCGATACTTTCATAACGCCTTGAATATCTTTCAATTTGGTAATTAACAAGGCTAATTCATCGGTATCGTGGACATAAACCATTATATCGCCGCCAAATGTACCTTCCTCAGAATTCATTTTAATCGAACGAATATTCATATTTAATTCATCAGAGATTACCCTCATGGTATCACTCATCAGGCCTTTTCTATCGGTACCTTCTAATTTTATGCCTGCTAAAAATGACAGCTGAGATTGGGCATTCCATTTGGCTTTGATAATTCGGGTACCATAATTCGACATCGATTCTATGGCATTAGGACAAATGGTACGGTGAATTTTTATCCCTTCTGCAATGGTTACAAAACCTACCACATCGTCACCAGGAATGGGTTTACAACAAGTAGACAAAGAATAATCAATTTTGTCTACATCGTCGCCAATCACCAAGGTATCGCTGCCTACACCACGAATTTTCTTTAATTCTTCTTTAAAAGTTTTGGCATCTATTATGGTATTATTGCGCTGTTCTAAGAGTTGCAAATACTCTGTTTTAAATCGCAATATTTCGGATTCAACAATTTGATTTCTAGCAACTTTAACACAAATATCTACAAGCGAATGCTCGTTGAAATAAGTCAACAAACGCATTTCAATTTCAGGATTTAAAACGATGTCAATATTTTGCAAAAAACGCAACAAGGTCACTTTTCCTTCAATGGCAATTTGGCGTCTATCGTTTTTAAGGTAATCTTTAATTTTAGCTTTAGACTTGGCACAAAATGCAAATTTCAACCATTCTTCACTAGGTTTTTGCTTTGAGGAATTTAATATTTCAACCTGATCTCCATTGTTAAGTACATAATTGATAGGCACAATTTTATGATTCACCTTCGCTCCTATACAGGTTTTTCCTAATTGGGTATGAATTTCAAAAGCAAAATCCAAGGCAGTAGCCCCCGTTGGAAGCATTTTCAAATCCCCTTTAGGGGTAAAAAAATAAACCTCTTCATTGAATAAATTTCCTCTAAAATCTTCTAAAAATTCCAATGCATTGGCGTCTGATTTTTCAAGCATCTCTCTCACTTTGCCAATCCACTGCTCTAATCCACTTTCTGTATTTACCGTAGCGCCATCTTGTTCTTTGTATTTCCAATGTGCGGCATACCCCTTTTCGGCAATGTCATCCATACGCTTGGTGCGAACCTGCACCTCCACCCATTGGCCTGTATTACTCATCACCGTAGAGTGAAGCGATTCATAACCATTTGACCTTGAAGTACTAATCCAGTCTCTTAAACGATCGGGATTGGGTTTATAAAAATCGGTTACGATAGAATAGGCTTGCCAACAGGCACTTTTTTCATTTTCAACAGGGGTATTTAAGATAATTCGAATGGCAAATAAATCATAGACTTGTTCAAAAGGAATATCCGTATTTTTCATTTTATTCCAAATAGAATAAATTGATTTCATACGACCTTTGATCGTAAAATCGAGTCCCGATTTCAGTAATTCTACTTCTACAGGGGCAATAAAATCTTTGATAAATTTTTCACGTGCAATCTTAGATTGCTGCATTTTATGCTGAATAGACTTGTAAACAGAAGGGTTAGAATACTTCAAGTACAAATCTTCTAATTCAGATTTGATGGCATTTAAACCCAGACGATGCGCCAATGGGGCATATAAAAAAATGGTTTCCGAAGCAATTTTTAATTGCTTGTCACGGGGCATACTTTCGAGGGTACGCATATTATGGAGCCTGTCGGCCAACTTGATCAAAATCACCCTTACATCATCAGAAAGGGTTAAAATCATTTTTTTGAAATTTTCGGCTTGTTGTGAACTGCCATGTTCAGAGGCGCCAGAAATTTTGGTAAGTCCGTCAATAATATTGGCCACTTTCAAGCCAAAATCTCTTTCAATATCACTGATTTCCAACTCAGTATCTTCCACCACATCGTGCAATAAAGCCGCCACAATGGCCGTAGTACCTAAGCCAATTTCTTCCACTACGATTTGCGCCACCGCAATCGGATGATAAATATATGGTTCTCCAGATTTTCTACGCATGTCTTTATGCGCTTCTGCAGAGGTATTAAATGCCTTTTTGATTATTTTGGCATCATTATCTTTCAAGAAAGGTTTAGCAACATGCAGTAATTTACGGTACCTATTTAAAATCTCCTTGTTCTCTTTCTCTATATCAATTTCCACCATAGTCAATGTGAGGTTTACCGTTTACTATTTAATGCTAATGTCGTCAATGTTTCTGTTAAAGAATTGTACCAATAATTTAAGGAAATTAATTGATGAAATTCAATCCATAAAGTTTTTTTTAACGCAAGCTGAAACACAAACTGCGCATATGTTTAATAAATGCTGTTTACTTTATCCAAGCCATCAGTATGTTTTTCAAATGGCATAATAACTTCGAACAGCAGGGGAATCGTAATTGTTTAATACCTTGTTCACATACTAAAATATTGTAAGTAAGCGCTATAAGTAAATGAACGATTCATAACCATGCCTTGAAGGTAGGAAGTATACGCGAAAACACAAAAAAAAGAAAAATAATACATGCAAATGTTTGCGGTTTATAAAACAAATGTTACATTTGCAAACTAACAAAAAGCGGATGTGGCGAAATTGGTAGACGCACTAGACTTAGGATCTAGCGCCGCAAGGCATGGGGGTTCGAGTCCCTCCACCCGCACAACAAAAAAAGTTAACAATGGATTTAAAATCTCGATTGTTAACTTTTTTTTATTTCAGAATATTTCAACAATTAGAAGCACAATCATTACATGGAAATTTTATTCGACAAAAAAGACGCAGCAAATGCTTCTTTAACAGTGAAACTTACCAAAGAAGACTACAAAGCAAAAGTTGACCATAAAATCAAAGATTATTGCAAAAAAGTAGCCATCAAAGGCTTTAGACCAGGAAAAGTACCTGCTGCTGTTGTACAAAAAATGTACGGAAAAAGCTTGCTTGTAGAAGAAGTAAGCGCCATTCTTGCGGAAAGCATCAATACCTATATTACTGAAAATAAATTAAGACTTTTAGGCGAACCACTTCCAGACAATGAAGCTACCGGCATTGTAGTATGGAACAACGACGCTAATTATGAATTCGTTTACAACCTTGGTTTGGTACCTGATTTCACTGTTGATTTAACGGCGAAAACAGCCCTTACTTCTTATGAAATTGATGTAAACGAAAAAAGTGTACAAGAAACACTTGAAAACTTAAAACAACAATTTGGTGAAATGGTAGATGTAGAAGTATCTGCAGAAGGCGATTTCATCAATGGAAAATTAAAAGAAGTAGCAGGTACTTTTGAATCAACCACACTTTTACCTACCTCTAAATTAAACAAATCAGAACAAGCTAAATTTATTGGATTAAAAGTTGGTGATACAGTAAGTTTCGATATCCAAAAAGCTTTTGATAACGATACTGCGGTAATTGCACACTTTACAGGTGCTACCAACGAAGTGGCAGCAACCATGAGCGGCCAATTTGAGTATACGGTAGAAAGCATTCGTCACACCCAATTACCTGAATTAAACCAAGAATTATTTGACAAAGTTTTCGGAAAAGATGCCGTTACTTCTGTAGAAGAATTCAATATCAAACTAAAAGAAACCATTGTAGACAATTACAAAAGAGAAAGCAAAAGCTTTTTAAGCAGAGAATTGCAAAAAACATTGGTAGAAAATACAAACATTGACCTGCCATCAGATTTCCTTAAAAGATGGTTATTAACAAGCAATGAAGGCAAAATATCTCAAGAACAAATCGATCTTGAATTTGATTATTATGCCAAAGAACTGAAATGGAATTTGATTCAAAACCAATTGGCTGAAAAAAACAACATTAAAGTAGAGAACAACGAAGTATTAGAAAGAACAAAAGAAATGATGCGCACTCAATTTGGCGGTATGCCATTAGATGCTCAAATGGAAGAGTTCTTAAATAAATTTGCCGACAACTATCTTAAAGAAGAAAAAGGCAAAAATTACATTAAAATATTTGAACAAATAGTTCACGACAAAACCATGGACCATTTGATTGCGAATATTAAATTAAATACTAAAAAAGTTGACGTAGAAGAGTTTCAAAACCTCATGAAACAAGACGCTTAAAATTAGTAAAGAAAACCTTTAAATAGTCCTTTGAAAAAAGGACTATTTTTTTACATTTGTAATCAGAACATTAATAAAATTATGGATATGAATTATAAAGAAGAATTTAGAAAATACGCCACTAAAGGTCAAGGGATTAGCAGCACTAAAATGGATGCTTATTTCTCCAACATGGAAGGCATGACACGTACCGTAATTGAAGAAAGAAGCACCAACTTTAGAGAGATTGATGTTTTTTCGAGATTAATGGCCGACAGAATTATCTTTTTAGGAAGTGGGATTGATGATTATATTTCCAATATCGTCATTGCACAATTGCTATTTCTTGAATCAGTAGATGCCAAAAAAGACATTTTAATGTACATCAACAGCCCTGGAGGCTCTGTATATGCAGGTCTTGGTATTTACGACACCATGCATTACATCAAACCTGATGTAGCAACCATCTGTACTGGCTTAGCCGCTTCTATGGGTGCCGTATTGCTTGCTGGTGGTGCAGAAGGAAAAAGATCTGCTTTACCTCACTCTCGTGTGATGATTCACCAACCTTTGGGTGGTGCACAAGGTCAGGCTTCTGACATTGAAATTACCGCACGTGAAATTCAAAAATTGAAAAAAGAATTGTACGATATTCTAGCAAAACATACTGGCAAAGATTACGATACCATCTGGAAAGATTCGGACCGTGACTGTTGGATGATTGCTGAAGAAGCAAAAGCATACGGATTGATTGATGAGGTTTTAACCAAAAATATCATTTCTTAAATTCCTATTGGTGACACAAGTCAATTGTGTCACCAATTTTATTACCCTTATCAAATAATTATTTTAAAATGGCGGCTCAACAACATTGTTCTTTTTGTGGAAAATCTCAATCAGAGGTTAAAATGCTTATTTCTGGTACCAAAGTTCATATCTGTGACAATTGCGTAGTAGAAGCAGGAAAGATCATCAAAGAACAAGTTGGTGATACCAAATCTAAAGCCGCCAAATTTACTTTAATTAAGCCTAAAGAAATGAAAGCATACCTCGATCAATTTGTGGTTGGTCAGGATGATGCAAAAAAAATGCTTTCGGTTGCGGTATACAACCACTATAAAAGACTGATGCAATCGTCTAGTCAAGACGATGTAGTGATTGAAAAATCAAACATCATCATGGTAGGTGAAACGGGTACGGGTAAAACCTATTTGGCCAAAACCATCGCCAAAATGCTAGAAGTGCCCTTCTGTATTGCCGATGCTACTGTATTGACGGAAGCTGGCTATGTTGGAGAAGATGTAGAAACCGTTTTAACCCGTTTATTACAAGCCTCAAACTACAACGTGGAACAAGCTGAAAGAGGCATTGTTTTTATAGATGAAATTGACAAAATCGCTCGTAAAAGCGACAACCCTTCTATCACAAGAGATGTGAGCGGTGAAGGTGTACAACAAGGATTATTAAAACTTTTAGAAGGCTCTATTGTTAGCGTTCCTCCTCAAGGTGGTCGTAAACATCCTGAAGCCAAAATGATTACCATCAACACCGACAACATCTTGTTTATTTGTGGCGGTGCATTTGACGGTATCTCCAAAATTATTAGTTCAAGACTGAATACCAGACCTCTTGGTTTTGGTAGCGCAAGCAAAAGCAACAAACAAATTGACGAAGACAATTTATTACAATACATTACTTCTCCTGACCTCAAACAATTTGGGTTAATCCCTGAATTATTAGGTCGTTTACCGGTGGTTTCTCATTTAAACCCACTCAACAAAGAGACCTTAATTTTGATATTAACAGAGCCTAAAAATGCCCTGATTAAACAATACAAAAAACTTTTTGCGATGGAAGGCGTTGACCTTCAAATCGAAGACGACGTATACGACTTGATTGTTGAAAAAGCTTTTGCCTACAAACTTGGTGCCCGTGGCCTTAGGTCAATCTGTGAAGAAATGTTAAGCGATGCCATGTTTGAAATCCCAAGTCAAACCGATGTCAAAACCTTTGTACTGACGAAAGAATACGCGCAAAACACCTTCGAAAAATTCAGCAAAATTCACCAATTAGAAGACGCTATTTAATACCACTAGCATTTCAATGTCCTTCATTTCCTATGCCTTACAACAAGGTGTAGGTAATTTGTTGGCTAAATTAATAAAACGTTAGGATCATATTGGGGCATCCATTAGCCATCAATAAATTAAATTGTCCTTATTAATTTTCACTCTAGTCTGAAAAAACAAGGCATAGCACCTTTATTGTCCAAGGATAATACTTATCAAACAGCAACTCAAACTTTAAGGGTCATCTTCCTTATAATTCACTATTTCTTGTTATTTTTAGGGGCTTGATGTTATATTTTATCATTAACCCAAAGAGCCATCACCCATAAACAGTTAAACCATGTCTGATATAAACATTCCTGTAAGAAGAAAAAGAAATTTCCTTAACGAAGATTTCACCATAACGGTATGGGAAAATATTCTCCCCTATTTTCAATTGTTGTTAAACAGAGAGATCGACAGTGTTGCCTCGCTAGAACAATGGTTATTGGATAGAAGTGAATTAGAATCTGCCTTAGAAGAAGATGCAGGCTGGAGGT
>JBEAZU010000185.1:0-4076 GCA_041169945.1 Bacteroidota bacterium | reverse complement strand
TGCTGGTAGAATCCATGAAACGGATGATGTATTCCCCTTGTGCCACTTTCGACATGTTGATGGTATTGGTAAACTTGTCGAGTGTACCCGTAAGCATCGTTTTTCTATCAGGGTAAAAAATGTAATACATCACCAAACCTTTTTTCCCTTTTTTGACATTCAAAATATCCCTGCAAGGATTTGGGTAAATTTGCCTCACTATCGGAATGGTATCTTTCTGCCCTAAAGGATTGCTATTGCTTGAATCGCTCTTTGTTTGATTACTGCTTTCAAGGCTACTTTCCATGGCTGGTTCGCAAGCCAACAACACAATAGCCATCAATAGGTATAATAGATTTTTCATAGCATTCGGTTTGTCTATACATCTTTTATTTAAAACAATAACCCCCTGTACCCTGTACCCTGTACTTTGTACTTTGTACTTTGTACTCTGTACCCTGTACTTTGTACTTTGTACTTTGTACCTAATACCTAATACTTTCTAAAACCTAATACTTTCCCTACCATCCCTTGGCGTGAAAAAATCAAACTTCTAGCATACAAAACCGCATCTTTTCAAATGAATCATAAAAAAAAAGGCCAAGCACTAAGCGCATCTGTATTTTTTTGTATTTTTGATTGAATTAATTACCTGTCACCTCTATCATGGCCAAGCAACAAGAAGAATCACCTTTAATGAAACAATACAATGCCATTAAGGCCAAATATCCTGGCGCTTTGTTGTTGTTTAGGGTGGGTGATTTTTATGAGACGTTTAAAGAAGATGCGGTTACCGCAAGTAAAGTGTTGGGTATTACCCTTACAAAAAGAGGCAATGGCTCCGAATCAGAAACTGCCTTGGCAGGATTTCCCTACCATTCTTTAGACACCTATTTGCCTAGACTGGTGCGTGCAGGCCATCGTGTTGCCATTTGCGACCAATTAGAAGATGCCAAAGGGGTGAAAGGCATCGTCAAAAGAGGGGTAACCGAACTGGTTACGCCGGGTGTTTCTTTCAACGACAATGTACTCGACCTCAAACAAAACAATTACCTCGGAGCCATCCACTTTGGAAAAACCGACATCGGTATTGCCTTTTTAGATGTGTCAACCGGCGATTTTTTTACTTCCCAAGGCGATATTAAGTACATCGACAAATTGATTCAAAGCTTTTCTCCCTCAGAAGTGCTGTTTTGTAAGGGCAAGAAAAATGATTTTGCCGAAAATTTCGGGGACAAACTGAATACTTTTTCTTTGGATGAATGGGTATTTGGCTATGATTTCGCTTTTGAAACCATCACCAAACATTTCGGCACCAACAACCTAAAAGGCTTTGGCATTGAAAACCTCACCGAAGGCATTATTGCCTCGGGTGCCATTTTACATTACCTCGCCGAAACCGAACACCACGACACCAAACACATTGCCGTAATTTCGAGGTTAGAAGAAGACAAATACGTTTGGCTCGATAAATTCACCATCCGTAACCTCGAATTGGTGCATTCCCCTTTTGAAGGCGGGGTACCCTTGATTGAAATCCTAGACCATACCCTTACGCCGATGGGGGCAAGAACCATGCGCAATTGGGTGGTATTGCCATTGAAAGACACGCTACCCATCAATGAAAGACTCGATATTGTAGCCCATTTTGTAAAAGACAAACGCTTGTTAGAAGAATTGACCAGCAACATCAAACATATTGGCGATTTAGAAAGGCTCATTTCAAAAGTGGCCGTGAGAAGAATTAACCCTCGCGAAATGACCCAACTCAAAAGGGCATTGACCCATTTGCAACCCGTCAAAAATATATTAGCCAAAAACGATTCTCCTCTATTTTTAAAAATTGCAGACCAAATTAACCTCTGCGAATTTCTACGCGAGAAAATTGAGCGAGAGCTGAGAACCGACACACCTATCGTTACCAATCAAGGGGGTTTGATGAATGAGGGCATCAATGCCGACTTAGATGAGTTGAGAAAAATTGCCTATTCGGGCAAGGATTTCTTAATCCAAATTCAACAAAGAGAAATAGAACGCACAGGCATCAATTCCCTTAAAATATCCTACAACAAAGTTTTTGGGTATTTTATAGAAGTAACCAATTCGCATAAAGACAAAGTGCCTAACGACTGGATTAGGAAGCAAACTTTGGTGAATGCGGAGCGCTATATCACCGAAGAACTGAAAATATACGAGGAAAAAATCCTCACGGCAGAAGACAAAATATTCGCCATCGAAAACCGATTATTCAATGAATTGGTGTTGGTGGCAACAGAATATGTAACCTTGATACAACAAAATGCAAAAGTAATTGCCCATATCGATTGCTTGGGATCATTTGCACAAGTGGCTAAAAAATTCAACTACTGTAAACCAGTACTCAACGACACCAAAGTATTAGACATCAAAAGTGGCCGCCATCCGGTAATTGAACAAAGGTTGCCTATTGGTGAAAAATATGTACCCAACGACATTTATTTAGACGACGAAACCCAACAAATCATCATCATTACGGGCCCCAATATGGCGGGTAAATCGGCCTTGTTACGCCAAACTGCCTTGATTGTATTGATGGCGCAAATGGGTAGTTTTGTACCTGCCGACAGTGCCACCATTGGTTTGGTCGACAAAGTATTTACACGGGTAGGTGCTTCCGACAATTTATCCAAAGGGGAATCTACTTTCATGGTAGAAATGACCGAAACAGCGAGTATCCTCAATAATTTAAGTGACAGAAGTTTGGTATTGATGGATGAAATTGGACGTGGTACCAGCACCTACGATGGTATTTCTATTGCTTGGTCTATCGTAGAACATTTACATCAAAACCCAAAAGCAAAAGCCAAAACGCTATTCGCTACCCATTACCATGAGTTAAACCAGTTGAGTAATGATTTTAACAGGGTCAAAAATTTCAACGTATCGGTGAAAGAAGTGGGCAACAAGGTGGTGTTTATGCGCAAACTCAAAGCGGGCGGTAGTGAACATAGTTTCGGGATACATGTAGCGCAAATTGCGGGTATGCCCAATGCGGTGGTCATCAGGGCGGCTGAAATCATGCACCACTTAGAGAAAGACAAAATACGAGACAATCCAGGTAAAAAAATGCTGGAGGTGCCTAAAAATAATTACCAAATGAGCATCTTCGAAGCCAATGATCCTCAATATGTGAAAATAAAAGAAACCTTGGCAAAAATCGATATCAATACCATGTCTCCTGTAGAAGCTTTATTGAAATTGAATGAACTCAAAATGACGATGGAAAATTAAAAAGTACTGGGTATAGGGTACAGAGTACTGAGTACTGAGTACAGAGTACAGAGTACAGAGTAGAAAGTAGAAAGTAGAAAGTAGAAAGTACTGAGTACTGAGTACAGAGTAGAAAGTATAGGGTACTGAGTACAGGGTATAGAGTAGAAAGTAAAAAGTAAAAAGTAGAAAGTACAGGGTACTGAGTAGAAAGTACAGAGTACTGAGTACAGGGTACTTTGACGCAATATTCAAAATTTAACTTTCATTAAACGATTGCCTTGCCTTCATTAACAATTAATTAAACTGCTGCATTCCCTAATTCAAAATCAATGTCGTTATGTTAAGTTAAAATTCGCGTCAATCTGTCCAATCCGCTCAATCAGTGTTACATCCCGCACTTGCGAGATTATGCGATGACAAAGAATCCCGTTGAAAAACGGGGCCAATTTGTACACAGATTTGACGGATTAAGCGAATCACCATGGATTTTAAAATAACAAGATTTGTGTACTAAACGACACTGAAATTCAATATTCAAAATTTAAAATGATTACCATGCTGCCTGATTATACCAAAATTACCACATTCATATTTGACGTTGATGGCGTATTGTCTGACGGAACGGTGATTGCCTATGCCGATGGCGAACAACCTCGTTCATTTTTAGTCAAAGATGGCTATGCCGTAGAAAAAGCGGTTCAAAAAGGTTACCATGTGGCCATTATCTCTGGAGGATTTCAAGAAGGTGTGCGTAAAAGATTGGCATTTTTAGGGGTACAACATATCTTTTTAGGGATTAAGGATAAAATTGCCGTATTCCACCAGTTTTTAGCCGACAATCAAAT
>JBEAZU010000184.1:0-5898 GCA_041169945.1 Bacteroidota bacterium | reverse complement strand
ACATTGTTAACAAACGTAACATCCACATTGGTTTCTGTTGGTTTGTCATAAATGTCTAATAGCTTAATGCTTACCGTCGTTTTATTTACCGTTTGACCGATAATTTTTCCTAGTATACTTTTGTATTGGTTTACTGTTTTGGCTTCAAAAAACTGTCCCATACAATCAAATGCTTTTCCCCAGTCGTCATCAACCCCTAAGCCAATGATAAATGGTTTTAAAAAGATTTTGTTTTTTTGTAAGGCAAAAGACAATGCACAAGGGTCTCCGTTGCATGATTCAAGGCCATCTGTAATTAAAATAATAACGTTTCTGGCATTAGGATCATTTGGGAAATCATTGGCCGACTGTTCTAAAGAGTAGGCAATCGGAGTATTTCCACGAGGTACCAGTGTTTTAACTTTGGCTTTTACCAAATCAAAACTTTTTGGTGAAAATGGTACTTCAAGTTTGGTGTCTTTACAGTTTTGAAAAACTTTGTCATATTGGTGCCCATAACATCTTAAGGCTATCTCAATATTTTTATTGGTTTTCAAAGAATCTATCATTTCGATAAATACTTTTTTGGCATTGTTCATTCTTGTGTCATTCTCCCAAGTGGCAAGCATACTACCCGAACAGTCGAATATAAACAATACCCTTGTCTTTTTGGGTAATTCTTTATTTCCTTGCGCTTGAGCAGCATTTGATAACACAAATGTGGATACAAGAATGGTTAAAAATATTGTTAGAATTTTATTCATTGGTAAATTAGTAATCACCTAAAGTTTCTGCTAATTGATTTAATGCCTTTTCTAGTTGCTCATCGTTTGGTGCAACACCATGCCATTTATGGGTATGCATCATGAAGTCAACGCCTGCACCCATTTGAGTTTCCATCATGAAAATGACCGGTTTTCCTTTGTGCATAAGGTTGGTTTGTGCATGTTCAATACCTTCTACCAATGCTTTCATGTTGTTTCCGTCTACTGTTACCACTTCCCAACCAAAAGCTTTCCATTTCGCGCCTAAGTCTATTAAACTTAATACTTGATCCGTAGAACCATCAATTTGTTGTCCGTTTAAGTCAACAAAAGCCATTACATTGTCAACTTTATGATGTGCTGCATACATAGCCGCTTCCCACACTTGACCTTCTTGTTGTTCGCCATCACCCATTAAACAATAAACAGACTTGTTGTCTTTGTTTAATTTTTTTGCTTGAGCAGCACCAATGGCAACTGATAAACCTTGACCTAATGATCCTGAAGCCATACGAATGCCTTCAAGGTGTTCGTGTGGGGTAGGGTGACCTTGTAATCTTGAATTTAATTTGCGGTGAGTTTTAAGCTCAGCGATGTCGAAGTAACCTGCTCTAGCCAAGGTGCTGTACCAAACCGCAGAAATATGTCCGTTAGATAAAAAGAATAAATCTTCTCCTACACCGTTCATGCTAAACTGTTTGTTGTGTTCCATAATTCTGAAATACAAAGAAACAAATAAGTCTGCACAGCCCAAAGCGCCACCTGGATGACCATTTTTAGCACCATGTACCATTCTTAGGATGTCTCTACGTACTTGAGAGGCAATTTTTTCTAGTTCAGCTATTGCAATATTCTGGTTAGACATCGGTGTTGTTTATTGTTTTAAAGCTTTCGCTTAAATAATGAGTTTATTTATCAAAGTTATGCAATTTGTTAAATCCTTCACAAAATGAAAAATTTATTGAGGTCAAAATTGATAATAATTAATAATAATTCAATGAGCAATTCAATATTAAAGCTGTAAGGCGTTTATAATCTGACTTGTATGGTCTTTGGTATCAACCTTTGCTATAATGTTAATTATTTTGCCATTTTCATCAATTAAAAATGTGGTGCGTGCAATCCCCATATAAGTTTTGCCATACATCGATTTTTCAACCCAAACGCCAAATTGATTCACCATTGCTTTGTCGGTATCGGCAAGTAAAGGAAAAGGTAAATCAAATTTTTTGATAAATTTTTCATGCGATGTTTCCGAATCTATGCTTACGCCTACTATTTGAATACCTTTGTTTTGAAGCATTTCATAATTATCCCTTAAGTTACAAGCTTGTACAGTACAACCAGGTGTATTGTCTTTGGGGTAAAAATAAATAGCCAATTTATGACCTTTATAATCAGAAAGTTGAATGTTTTTTCCTGATTGGTCTTTCACTTGAAATGCTGGGGCTTGGTCGCCTATCTGAAGTGTCATAGTGTTATAATTTAGTACTGTATATTTTACTGTTTCCTACTTTGTCTTTTACGGTAAGTATCAACTCGCCTTTTAAGATTTTATTGTCTGGGTTATCAATCCAAATCAAACGTTTTTTATGTTCATAATGAAACAGTATCCATTCGCCATTTAAGGTGGCCGAAAAAGTATCTATTCCTGCAGGATAGTCATCAATTTCAAATTTGATTCCATAGGGTGTTTTACCTAAGGGTTTAATTTGAGGAGGCGTAATGTCGGCCCGTAATACAAATTTTCCAAGGTATTTGGTTTTGAAATCAAATAAATGGTCATTCCATTTACCACCTAAATACCTCAAGCCACCATTGTCACTCATTACATAGGCGGCACATTTTGCTTTGTTTTCAATGGCCTCTGTCGTTTTAAGTGTTACAAAATAGTCACTATAAATGGGGGTGAAATAATTGTTGATTTGATACACCAAGCCATTTTTACGTTTGCTATCTGCCGAATATTTGATTTGTAATGGCAAGGTATCGTAAAGGGTGTTTTTCTGGAAATGAATATTCATGTGCTCATCATAGTGTTGGGTCACCATATCAGGTGCAAGGAGCCTTTTGAAGACGAATTTTTGAACCAAGCCATTGATATAAATTGAGTCGGGTAATCCTTTTCTTAAGTCCCATAAAAAAACGGCTTGGTTGTCTTTGGTATAGGCACAGTTGACTATTTTAACCACATTGGGCAATGATATTTTGGCCGTTTTGTATAAGGGCGTTGCATTTTGAATTTTGAATTTCAAAATGTTTTCATAGGTTTCCATGCTAATTTTTGCGGCCCCTTTTGCGGCGCTCAATTGCATCATCGGTTTGATGGAAGCCCCTTTGATGTCAAACTTTATCAATGATTGATTGCCATAGGCATCCCAAACTGAAATTTGTATTTGGTGATTGCTGCTGTCTTCAATGACGATTTTGCTTTTAAAGGCATGTTTGTCGTAAATAGTAAGTTTATTGCCATCGTCAATATAGCATTTTTGATAACTGTTGCCCATGGTTTTGGCGGTTTCAAAATCGATATGGGCATTGATATGCGACGCATATTCAAAAGGGAAGTTTACAATTTTATGGTTATAGGTCGTTTTACCATCCACCAAAACTTCAATTCTATACACCCCATTTAAATTGGACGTACCATTTTGTCGGTCATAAGCCCCAATTTCTATCCCCAATATGCCATGGGCATTGATTTCATTCTCAATGGTATAGCCTGAAGCTATTTTTTTTACTTTTAATTCTTTTCTGCCAAATTCACCATTAATTCTACTATGCTCGTCAAAAGTTCTGATGGCTAATCGGGTGATGACAGGTGGGATATTGTCTTTGATTTCGTTGAAATTAAACAACAAAGGATTATAGACGTTGTTACTTGTATCCCTGATTTCGAAATGCAAATGTGGGCCACCAGAAGAGCCTGTATTGCCAGAATAAGCAATAATTTCTCCTTTGTTGTACTTGATTTGATGCTTACCTAAAACCAATTCTATCTCAAAGGTTTGATTTTCATATTGTTTTTTTCTGACAAAATCGCCTAATATAGGTTCTAGTTTTTCTAAATGGGCATAAACCGTTACAAATCCGTTGGGATGTACCATGTGGATGGTATTGCCGTATCCTTTGGTAGAAATAAATACTTTACTGATATAACCGCCTGCCGCAGCATAAACGGGCAAACCTGTGGTGTAATTGGTTTTGATGTCTAAGCCACAATGGAAATGGTTACTTCTCAGTTCCCCCATATTGCCTGCCAAATAATTTTGCTGACCAGGTTGTATAGGGAATAGGAAATAGCCTTTTGGTATGTCGAGAAATTGTTGTGCCTGTATGCTTGGTCGAAAACCAAGCATGATGCAGCTTAAAATTAGGGAGCAATATATTTTATTTAACATGTACGTCTAGCATTTTTTTATCTTCTATATAAGCTTCTAGATGGTCATTGATGGCGATTTCGCCAATACCCGCAGGCGTACCTGTAAAGAGAAGGTCGCCTTTTTTGAGTGTAAAGTATTGAGAAACAAATGCAATTAAGCTGTCGATGTTGTAAAACATGTCTTTGGTATTGCCAGTTTGTTTCAAAACACCATTTTGTTTTAAACTAAATGGAATATGGTTTAAATTTTCAAAGTTAGTTTTGGGTACAAAATCAGAGATAGGGGCAGAGCCATTAAATCCTTTGGCTAAATCCCATGGCAAACCTTGCGATTTATATTTTTCTATGAGGTCTTTGGCTGTGAAATCTATGCCTAAACCAATTTCTTGGTAATATTTATGGGCAAATTTTTCGGCAATATTTTTCCCTTCACGGTCAATTTTTACCACAATTTCAACTTCATAATTGATAGCTTTGCTAAAGGAAGGGAAATAAAAGTCTTGGTTATTGCGGATAATGGCAGTGTCGGGTTTTGTGAAAATGATGGGTTCTATGGGTTTTTCGTTACTATTTTCACCATAATTTTTACCTACTCCTATAATTTTCATGTGTTATTTTACTTGATTAAATCAATGTATTGGATAGTTTTGTCAGGGCAAACGCATTTAAATGGTGGTGTTATTGGAATGAATAGAAGGTACAAAGAGGTATACTCAGCGTTTATCCGCATATCTGCTCCATCTGTGTTCTATTTTTATTTATGCTTTAAAACAATAAATAAATGGCACGCAGATGATACGGATTTGGCGAATTTTACGGATATATAACGCTATGTTTTCAATTTATTCAATTATTTTAATGTGTTTGCCCTGATCATTTTGTGAATGATAAGTGTTCATTCACAATTAATCTGTAAATTTGCATCTTATTATCTGATTAGACAAATCAAATGAATTCAATTTTTGGAACGGTATTTGTCTAACAGTTTTTTATAACCCTAAACAGTAATTAACAATTAAAATTCATTATCATGAAAAGGAATATTCTTAAAATCGGTGTGCTTTCTTTAGCCTTGTTCACATTGACAGATTGTGCCAGAACAGTTACACGTATTGATGCCGACAAACAAGTTGATTTAAGTGGAAGATGGAATGATACAGATTCTAAATTGGTAGCACAAGAAATGATTAAAGATGTTTTGGCGCGTCAATGGAGAGAGAATTTTTTCAATAAAACCAATAAAAAACCAACCGTCATTATCGGGATGATTTCTAATAAAAGTTCAGAATTTATTGAAGCAGAAACTTTTGTAAAAGACATAGAAAAAGAATTTATCAATTCTGGTATGGTGAGGGTTGTACAAAGCAGTACTTTTAGAGAAAAATTGCGTACAGAAAGGGCTGATCAACAGCAGTTCGCTTCACCAGATACCCAAAAGAAATGGGGTAAAGAATTAGGGGCCGACTATATGATGTTTGGGACTATTAATTCTATTGTTGACCAATACAATAAAAAGAAAACACAGTTTTATAAAGTGAATTTAGAATTAGCCGATCTTGAAACCAATGAAATTGTTTGGTTAGGCGATAAAGAGATTAAAAAGTTTATTCAAAATTAATTATACCCAAAACACGTATTGGTACTCCTATAAACCCAATACGTGTTTTTTTATTCTTCTTATCCATTTCCTACAAATTCCTGTACAATGTATCGTCATCATTATATACTCACCTTTGTAATGGTTTGTACCCTCGTTTTGTCGGCTTGCCAAAC
>JBEAZU010000183.1:0-3825 GCA_041169945.1 Bacteroidota bacterium | reverse complement strand
CAAAACCGCAGGGCAAATTAAAGATACCCTTAAAAGAGTAGCCGAAGGCAAAACAGATATTCTCATTGGAACTCATAGGGTGGTAAGCAAGGATGTAAAATTCAAGGACATCGGTTTATTGATTATTGATGAAGAACAAAAATTTGGCGTAACAGTTAAAGAAAAACTGAAAAACTTCAAAGTCAATGTCGACACCCTTACCTTAACAGCCACACCTATACCTCGAACACTTCATTTTTCTTTGATGGGCGCGAGAGATTTGTCTATCATTGCCACCCCTCCTCCAAACCGTCAGCCAGTAACGACTGAAATTCAAGTATACAACGACATATTGGTAAGAGATGCCATCGCCACAGAATTGAAACGCGGTGGACAAGTATTTTTTGTGCATAACAGGGTAAACGACTTGGATGCCATTGCCAATAAAATATTCAAATTGGTACCAGAAGCCAAAATTGGTTGCGCCCATGGACAAATGGATGGGGATAAGCTCGAAAAAATTATGCTTGGGTTTATTGAAGGCGAATATGACGTGTTGGTTTCTACCAATATTATTGAATCGGGCTTAGATATTCCCAATGCCAATACCATTATCATTAACCAGGCCCACATGTTTGGCTTGTCAGATTTGCACCAAATGAGGGGAAGGGTCGGGAGATCCAATAAAAAAGCATTTTGTTATTTATTAACGCCTGCCGTTTCTGCCTTAACAGGCGATGCCAGAAAACGCCTTGGTACATTAGAAGAGTTTTCAGATTTGGGCGATGGCTTTAAAGTCGCTATGCGTGATTTAGACATAAGAGGTGCAGGAAACCTGTTGGGCTCAGAACAAACTGGCTTTATCAGTGACCTTGGCTTTGAGATGTACCATGAAATTTTAGACGAAGCCGTACGCGAATTAAAGGACACAGAATTTAAAGACCTTTTTAAAACTGAAATCGATTTACGCAAACTCCTACCCGATTGTGTCATCGAAACCGACTTGTCTATCATTATTCCAGAAAAATATGTAGCCAACATTTCTGAACGCTTAAGCCTCTATTCAGAACTAGACAATATCAAAGACGAAGCGGCCATTCAACACTTTATTACAAGTGTTCAAGACCGATTTGGACCTATGCCCACAGAAGTATTGGATTTAATAGAAACCGTTAAATTACGATGGCATGCCGAACAACTGGGGTTTGAAAAATTAAGCCTAAAAAATGGCATAATGAAGGCACAATTAAGTACCTTAAATAAAGAAGACTATTTCAATTCTGATATTTTTGGTGCCATTTTAAAATATGTGCAAGCGCATTCTAAACACTGTAAACTCAAAGATGCCAAAGAAAAACTGATCATTTCGTTCGAACCAGTGTCCACAATTGAGATGGGATTAGAAATTTTATCTTCAATATATTCAAATAAATAACGCTGACTATCAGCCAATTAAGCATCTTTCATATAAGAATATTCTCAATTTCATCAATTTAATATTCATGAAATCAAATATTTATAAAAATAATAGTTGGCTATTTATTGATTAAGTCCTATCTTTACGTCATATTTTACAATAGTATACTCGTAAAACAATCAGGTTATGAATAAAATGCTGAGATCGTTGAAAAGCTTCTCTCTATTGCTAGCCGCTGCGGCAATTATAACAAGTTGTGGTGGTGACGGCCACCCTACCGCAAGTGATCCAGGTAGTAGTAGTATGGTTACCGGTAAAGCCTATAATGAGGAAGAAGGTTTCCAAGTACAGGATTTCTCTGGTCAACCAGAAGGACCAAACCTTGTATTTATTGAAGGTGGTAGAACTGTAATGGGATCATTCGAAGAAGATTTGATGAATTCTCATGACAATATTGAAAGAACCGTAACTGTTTCTTCTTTCTTTATGGACCAAACTGAAGTAGCTAACATTCACTGGTTAGAGTACTTATTTTATGTTCAAAAAGATTCCTCTGAAGAATTTTATAAAACAGCACTTCCAGATACTACCGTTTGGGCAAGCCAATTGGCTTTCAATGACCCTTACGTAGATCATTACTTACGTTACCCAGGTTTCAGATTTTTCCCTGTCGTTGGGATTAACTGGAAACAAGCCAATGATTACAGTGTATGGAGAACAGGTGTAGTAAACAAACGTTTAGCTGAAGAAGCTGGGATTGAAATTCCTGCAGATGGAGGTCGTATTCCATTAGAAACTGGTGCAGTAGTACCTAACTTCCGTCTTCCTACAGAAGCAGAATGGGAATATGCAGCCACTGCCTTGATTGGTACACAATGGTTAGATGAAAATCAAACACAAAAAAGATTATATCCTTGGGATGGTCACGCACTTAGAAATCCATTCGGCGACGAAATGGGTTATTTCTTAGCCAACTTCAAAAGAGGTCGTGGTGACTATGCAGGTATCGCAGGTAAATTGAATGATGGTAGCATGATTACTGCTTATATCTTCTCTTATCCTCCAAACGATTACGGTTTGTATTGCATGGCTGGTAACGTTTCTGAATGGGTGTATGATGTTTACCGTCCTTCTTCTTTTGAAGACGTAGATGATTTGAATCCTATGAGAAGAAATGGCTATCAAGATGATGCTTCTAAATACGATAAAAAAGGATTCCAAACCTTGATTGATGACCACGTAAGGGTTTACAAAGGTGGCTCTTGGAAAGATGTAGCTTACTGGATGTCTCCAGGAACAAGAAGATTCTTAGAAGAAGATTCTTCTACAGCCACTATCGGATTCCGTTGCTCTATGATTCAAGCAGAAGCAGGCGCTCAAAAATAAGCCAAGCTTTTTTAAGCCAAGCTTTAACTATAAAAAACGTCTCAACCCTAAAAGTTGAGACGTTTTTTTATGTTTTATATATTGAAGATGCTTATTATTGTAAACAAATACCAAACAGCGTACGAAGTACTTCAATGACGTATTGATTACCCATTTAAATTCTAATGCATGTTTAAATCAGTAACCCTTAAAGCAGGATTAATCATCGTATTCTCCTTCTTTTTTGCCACCTTTAGTTTTTATGCCTATCAAATTTTATTTACTGAAAACATTCAAGTAGGTAAACCCGATACCGTATTATATATTCCCAAAGGGGCTACCTTTCAACAAGTAGTGGACTCACTAGAAATGAATGAAATTTTGCACGACAAACTTTCTTTCATGTTTTTAGCCAAACTTTCGGGTTATAAAGAGGATGTAAAGCCTGGTCGTTATTTGTTAAAATCAAATAGCACCAACAAAGATTTATTTAAAATGTTAATCAAAGGTCGTCAAACACCATTGAAATTAACCTTTAACAATATTCGACTCAAATCTGAATTGATAAGCAAATTAAGTGATAAGCTAGAAATGACACCGGCATCGCTTGAGGTACTGTTTAACAATCCTGGTTTTACTAAAAAATATGGTTTTGATACCAATACTTTCATGGCCATGTTTATCCCCAATACCTATGAAGTGTATTGGACCATCAGTCCTGAGGCATTGATTGAAAAAATCAACCAATCTTACCAAGCATTCTGGACAGCAGAACGTCTTGCCAAAGCGAAGGCAATTCAATTGAGCCCTATTGAAGTAGCCATTTTAGCGTCTATCGTAGAAGAAGAAACCAAGAGGAACGATGAGAAGCCAATCGTGGCAGGCGTGTACTTAAATCGCCTCAAAAGCGACATGCGCTTACAAGCAGACCCTACCGTTAAATTTGCCATCGGAGACTTTACCCTTAAAAGAGTCAGCAATTTGAGCATTGATTCTCCTTACAACACTTACAAGTACAAAGGTTTGCCTCCAGGACTCATTTGCTTGCCGATGAATACCTCTAT
>JBEAZU010000182.1:0-12553 GCA_041169945.1 Bacteroidota bacterium | reverse complement strand
CTTCTTGGATAATTTTTTGTTGTTGGGCTTGCAATTTTACATTTTCAAATTGTTCTTGGAGTGCTTTTAAATTTGCCTCTGAGTTGTCGGCTGCCATTTGAAAATTTTCTACCTCTACTTTGGAGACCGAATTGCTTTCTAACAAGGTTTTATAGCGTTTCAATTGCTGCAAATCCTGTTGAAGTTTTTGACTTGCAAAAGTGATGTTACTTTTCAACTGTTTCAACGCAGGCGCATTGTCGGAAGCATTGAGTTGGGCAATTTTTAATTGTTCTTTCGAAGACAAGGCATTCGCAACATTGGCTTTATTTTCTACTCGTCCTAACACTTGATGAAGTGACACAATATCACCCTCATTAAAATTAATTTGCAATAAATACCCATCAGCTTGTGCGGTGAGGTTATATTTTTCATTTGGTTCTAAAATACCTGATGCAAAAACCATTTCATTGATAGGTTTATAAACAGGTTTCACTGTTTTTACCTCTGATTTATTACATCCAAAAGCAAAAAAAACGAGCAGGAAGAAATAGTTGTTTTTCATTTTATTTCAATTGGTTTAGGATATCAATTTTTGATTTATGGAAAGAAATGGCTGCCATACTGGTCGCTACATTTATTTCACTTATTAATAGATCGCTCTGCGCTAATAACAATTTGTCGAAGGGTAGAATATTAGCTTCAAATTGATTTTTACTCTTTTGATAATTTTCATTTTTAAGCTTATAAATAATACTATTGTTTTGGTATTGCGCTAAGCTTTTTTGATAATCTTGTTCTGCCTGTTCATTTTGAATTTTAGTTTGTAAAGCCGCATGAGTGGCATTGATTTCAGCAATATTATTGTTAATCATACTTGACTTTAAAGCCGTTAATTTACTGACATTGGTAGGGAAATCCCAAGACAATCGCAAGCTCCAAAAATTACTTTTGATCCAAGGATTATTTTTATCCATAAAACTTGCATTGCTGTTATTTTGGTAGTTAAAAGAGGTTAAAAGCGATAAGGTTGGCATATTGGCCCATTGTGCCGCCGCATATTCGGCATGAGCAAAAGCATGTTGAAGTTTTGCATTTTCTTCATTCAAATTCCCAATAGCTTGTACATCTTGTAAGATTGGATCAATTCGAAGTTCTTGCACTACCATTAAGCTGTCATTGGTTTCACAAAGCAATTGAAGGCTGAGGTATTGTTGTTGAAGATTTAGGGAAGCTTGCTCAATTTTGTCTTTAAAATTAATGACATTGACTTCCGCCTCATTCACCTCTTGTTTTCTTACCAAGCCTTGCTCATACTTATTACTGACAATAAAAAACAAACTATCGGCCTTGAATTTATTTTGCTTTAGTATGGAAATTTGAGTCTGAAACGATAAAATATTATGGTAACAAGCATTTAACTGATCAAATAAATTCTTTTTAGTAAGTATATTGCTGTGATTGGTAAGTTTTTCATTTAGTTTGGCGCTTTTAATTTTAGCTAAACTTCCAAAATTCAACAAATCAAATTGAGGCGCAATAGTCATGACTGTCACATAGCGTTGGCCAAGGGTTACTTGTCTAAAATTTCCTGAAGGGCCACCAAACGCATCAGTCGGAATAAAACTTACTGGCAAAGTGGCATTGTCAGTCACAGAAGCGGATGTTGGAATTCTTGGATTAAAAGCATTGCCGTAGGCAGATTTGGTGGTAAGTTCTGCTAATCTTTGTTGTTGTGAGGCAATCAACGTGGTATAGCTGTTTTTTTCTGCTAAAGTCAATATGTCTTGCAAATTTGAAAATCGTTGCTGTGAATAGGCAATAGAACCCCAAAACAAGAGTGTAATAGAAATATAATTTCTCATAATCATAAATAGAAATACATTTCTTCAAATATAGCCTAACAATTTACCAAATAAAATGACTTTTGATAGTTTTATTAACACAAAAAAACAGGACTGATTGTAATAGAATAAAAAAAACGGCTATTTAGGGCTTGCTGAAAAACTCAAAAGAAACAAATTTTGAATTTTAAATTAAATCATGCTTCTATTGAATTGTTATGGGTAATAAATTGGGCTTGCTGAAAAACTCAAATAAATTTTAATCTTACTATTGCTGCATTACATTTCTCAATGCACATTCTATCCTTTTTCCTTTTGTATTTTAGAAAACTCGTGCAAAGCATATTAAAAAAAATCCAAATAGTATTGTACTTGATTTTAAAACAAATATCATAAATTGCTAATTATCAATAATTATATTGTCTTAAATCAGGCTCTAATTCTATTTATTTAACAATACCGGATTCATCAATTTTGAATTCTTTCCCATTTTTGTAGAATCTTCGGTTTCCATTACCTAAGTCTTTGTATTCCTCAAATTCTGGTTTCCTTACATATTTACCTGATTTATCAATAATACCCCATAAACCATCAGCTTTTACACAGGCAAAATTCTTCACAAAAGGGGTAATTTCTTGAAAATTGGGAGGAATAAAAAACTTACCCCCTAAAGCGATATAGCCCCAATTATCACCTTTTTTGGCCATGGCTATTTTATCTATAAATGGTTTTAATTCCGTAAAGTCACCATCAACCAGCATTACCCCATTTGCCCTCACGATGCCAACATCTTTTTTCTTTTGATAGCCATACAAACCTTCTCCTACATAAAAAATTTGGTCATAAATAGGCTTAATCAATTCTTCTCCTTTGGTATCAATTAAGCCAACTCTTTTACCATCAGAACTTATACAAGGCCATTCTGGTACCCCAACAGATTCTTTTCCATTAGAAAGAAAGGCATATTTAAACTCCACACATTCTTGTCCGGTAATTTTAAGCACCCCATATTTTCCATTCTTTTTGGCCTTAAAAAACTTACCATCAGAAGTCACCAAAAAGTCATAGTCACAAGGTACTATTAACTTTCCATCCATACCTTGCACGCCTGTTTTGCCATTTAACTTCACATAAAAAATATATTTCCCATTTAAAAATTCATAATCAATTGACTCGTATAAAGCTGGAACTAAGAATATACCTTTGTCATTGATAACGCCAAATTTACCCTCCTCTCCCACGATTGCCATGCCATTCCTAAACTCTTGAGCGATGGTAAATGTATTTGGTAATTCATACCCCCCTTTACCTACATTGTAAAATCGGTATTTTTGATTTACCATCACGCGCATAAAGGAAGTGGTATCGTTGATAAATAAACTATCAAATACATCTTCCGATATTTTCTCTAACCTTGTACCCAACAATGTCCATTTTCCTTCTTTTTTAATGCCATAAAATGGAATCGAATTAGCCAAAGTATTATAATTCCTAATCACATTTTCAAATTCAGGTTTCAAAGAAAACTTATTATTGACATCAATTACCCCATAAAGGCCATTAATTTTAACGATAGAATAGCCATTTTTAAAATCATGGGCCGTATCAAAAGCTATGGGTGACACTATTTTACCATGTTGGTTTATGAAGCCAAATTTCCCTCCTTGTTTTACCATGGCCAAGCCATTATTGAAGGTAGAAATCATTTCGTATTTAATGGGAATTACTTCTTTTTCTTTAAAATCAATGATACCATATAAACCATCTTTTTTAACATTCAGTAATTTGGAATTGGCTAAGCTAATGGTGTCGTATTCTGGTTTCATCCAAAAAGCACCTTCATCATCAAAAACGCCCCATTTGCCTCTTTGTTTAAAGGCAAAAGCCGTTTTATTTAATTTATTGATATTAGAAACATTTTGTTTGATAAAAAAAGTACCATCATCGTGCGAAATTACCCCTAAAGAATCGCCTGTTTTCACAATACTAGCCGCTTCTGAAATCACTTGAAACATGTCGAATTGAGGTTTGGCCGTAAATTGAAGTGACCGTTCTGAAAAAATCCCCCAAAGGTCATTTTTTTTCACCCAAATAAAATCATATTCAGGCTGAATAGTGCGTACATCACTCATTTTTTCGCTGACCAACACTTTCCCTTGGTCATTAATCAAGGACCAATCTCCGGCTTTTTTTGCCCAGGTTTTATCGACATTAAAAATAGTAAAATCGTCGTACTCTGCCGGAATCACCAAATATCCCTCACAGTTAATTACCCCTAACTTTGTACCAAGCATGACCACCGCTTTGTTGCCTACATACGGAAATACTTTTACATAGTGGGCAGGAATCAACCATTCTCCGGCCAAGTTTGCAAACCCAAATAAACGGGTATGTTTGTCTTGACGGGGAATAAGATCTTCTGGACAATTTTGACCTAATTGCTGAGCACTAATGTTTTGTCCACAAAAGCTCCACAAAGCAATCAAAATATACCCTATGATATGAAAAATTTTTCTCTTCAAAATTTCTTAATTTTCATTAACTAGGCTAACATACGGAAATTCTTTACAAAAAAGTTAATTTTTGAAAGATAATTTACACCATTTTTAATAAAACTTTTAAGCTTGTTTTCACAATATCGCCCATGCCTTTGCAATTTAAAAATTCTTTTTCTTTGTAGTATTGGGTTAATTCTGTTTTAAGTTGTTCCACATGATCGGGAGGTGCAATGCTGTCTTTCATCACCGCATCGCCTAATTCTTTAATTCTATACCTTGAGGCTTGCAACCTCACAGCCATCATGGCCCTCTCCTCTTTTTGGTACTGAATCCTACTTTCGGGAGTCATCACTTCCATCCCCATTTTAATAATAGGATTGTTTTGTTTATAAAATTGGGGCATGTAAATTTTTCTTCGGCCATCGTAACATTGTTGGTCAAAATCTATAGCCCTAATCCTATAATGTACATCTTCAAAATCGGGTATAATTTCCACCACATAGTTACAAGAATGCATATCACCCAATAACCTGATAAAACACCGTTCATTGAATTTTACAAACTCTTTGGCAAGCCTAATTTTATTAATGCTCTTATCGTATAAATGATCTCTTACAAACAAATCGCCCGGCATACCTACAATATGTTCCTCAATTAAAGTATCGCCATTGGTAAAAAAACTAATTTGATTGGGCGATAAAATATGTTCTAATTCGAGACCATATACCCTAGATGCATCGGCCCTTTTGATATAAAAATAATCAAAGTTGTCATTTTTTAAATTCACAATCCTCACCCTAAAAGGCTGCGTATTGCCATACATACACAAATCAATGCGATCGATATCCAAATGCCTTATTACAGACAAATCTCCATTGGCACGTAAAATAGCGTACATTTTTTTCAAACTTTCATGAATATGCTTCATGTCGTCTTGGGCATAAAATACGGTCAACCAAAGGGTATCTCTGTTATTTTTATCATACACAGGAATGGCATTGACATGCCTGGTTAAATCCATGTAGGTAATAGGCATTTTTATTTCACGACCATATTCCATTAAATAATAACGGAGTGGTTTTTCAATGGCATAAGGAATTTTCTTGGTCGTTATCATATCGTTTTTGATTTACAGTGTCCATGATACCAAGTGGTAAAATCAAAAGAGCAACTTAGCCCTGCAATATAACACAAAACGCCATGACCGACAATGCGATCATGGCGTTTCATCAAAAATTAAATAGGTACCTTATTTTATCTTTATGCCCGTAGTAACCACCCCTCTGGCAGAAAACAATCCAGCAATTTTAGTACCTTCGGAATTGAGGTTATATAAATTTGTTCGCACATTATCAGAAGGTGGCGCAAACAATGGCCCCAATGGACCACCAACAGCGCTAGAGGCTTGATTGACAATGTCACTGTAAAATAAAAATGTTTTTTCATCAATAGAAAACACTTTCACGGTAATGCTGTCGCCCAAAGCATAAGGAGTGTCTTTATTTTTATCATACCCAGGTTTATCTTCATTGGCTGAAGGATTGATGCCAAATAATACTGGAGGAGGAAAAGTTAAACCATCGGTAATTCCGTCTTCCCAAACCGTAAATTTATCTTGAATGGTTTCATAGTATTTTTGTCCATTTTTATATTTTTCAAAATAATAATATTCACCTTTCCCCGGCAAATCTCTTGCACTAAACCTTACTTTATACCCTTGTGGAGCAGTTACTTTTTTAGCTTGAAATTCAAATCCAACAGAATCCACCACAGCAGGACGATGAATTTTACTATCAGCCCTAAATATTTCTCCTTTATAAGAAATTTCTAATTGGTATTTATCCCCTACAGCAGGCACATAATTGCCAGCAGAAAAATAATCACCAGAGCCTGGTTCCTTTTCTTTTAAGGTATCAACCAAGGAAACGCCTAAGGTATCTATTCTTCTAAACAACACATAAGCCACGGTATTGGGAACCGGACTAGGAACATTATTAAAATAGGGCGACGTTAATCGTAAAGACACCATAGAAATTGGTTCTCCTTGCGTCACATAACCTTCTACCACCAAAGAGGCAGTATTGTCGTTGCCACTAAAATCTAATTCCAATTGTTCTCTACAAGAAGACAATGACAATATTAATACAAACAGGTATATCAGTTTTTTCATGATTTTATAAATTAATATGACTATCCTTAAAATTTAAAATTATAAGTAATACCAGGAATAACAGAAGCAAAAATGGAGAATTTGTACCCTTTGGCAATAGCCGCATTATTGGCATCTTGAATAACATACACCGTAAATGGATTAGACCTATTGGTTAAATTATACACCGAAAACACCCATTCACTTTCCCAACGTTGTTCCTGTTTTTTCTTCTTGTTTTGAATTGTAAATGACATATCAATTCTAAAATAGGGAGGGATACGGTAATTATTACGTTTTTCTGAATAATCAAATCCTACCATTACCCCATCTACATAAAACTTTTGAGAACCAATAGTCATTGGAGTACCTGAACCAAAAGTGGTATTGCACGACAAGTCCATTCTGTCTTTGATTTTATATATCCCTACCAAGGTGATGTTATGTAACTTATCAAATCTTGAAGGATACCATTGGTCCATACTTAAACCTGTTACTTTTCGCTCGGTTCTAGACAAGGTATAACTCAACCAACCGGTCAATCGTCCTTGTGTTTTTCGAAGGTAAAACTCCGCGCCATAAGCCCTTCCTTTGCCAGACAACACTTCTTTTTCTAAGGTATCATTGATTAATAAATTAGCATAAGGAATAAAATCAAGCTGATTTTCCAATAGCTTATAAAATCCTTCTACAGAAAATTCATATTTATTTTCATTGAAATTCCTAAAATAGCCCAAAGCCATTTGATTGGCAATTTGAGGTTTGATATTGTTTGAACTTGGTGTCCAAATATCTAAGGGAACGGAAGCGGCCGTATTGGAAAGTAGATGTATATACTGAGCATTTCTATTGTAAGATAATTTCAAAGAAGACACATCATTCAATTCGTATTTTGCCGAAAATCGTGGCTCAATATTAGGATAAGCCACCATTACTTCGCCACTTTTAAAGGTGTTTACGCCTATTACTTTTTTCGGATCTCTTAAGCTCGAAGGGGAATTAAAATCAAATGTAGATCCTGTTCCCAATAAGGTATAGTAAGAAAACCTCAAGCCATAATTCATCGAAAACCTGGCGCCTATTTTTTGATCATTGCCAACATATACCGCACTTTCTAAGGCATATTTATAGGGACGAACAATTTCGGGTTTGGGCACTCCTTTGCTTTTTACATTAATGGTGGCAGGTCTAAATTCATAATATATGGTTTGTGCACCAAAAGTGAGGGTATTATTAGGATTGATGAAATAACTAAACTCATATTTCGCACTGTAATTGATCAAACGTGATTTCCAATTAAATACATCCACTGAATTGCCCAAGGTACCCAACTCATAGTCGTAATTACTGTAAAATGCCGTAAAATTAGAAAACAGCTTTTGCCCAAATACATGGTTCCAACGGAAAGTAGTAGTAGAATTTCCCCAATTAAAACCAAAAGCTGGCACCCCAAATTTATCTCTTCCCATATAGGTTGATAAAAATACTTGATTTTTATCATTGAGTTTATAATTGAGTTTGGTACTTAAATCGTAAAAATACAAGGATGATTTTTTCAAATCTTCATCAGGCGCAAAGGCTAAAAACAAATCGCCATAAGAACGTCGGCCTGCAATAATAAAAGAACCTTTGCCTTTGTTAATTGGCCCTTCTAAGGCTAATCGACTAAAAATTAAGCCCACCCCACCGGTGGCTGAAAACCTTTTGCTATTGCCTTCTTTCATTCTCACATCCAATACCGACGACAAACGTCCACCGTATTGTGCGGGCATTCCGCCTTTAAACAATTTCACTTCTTTTACCGCATCTGGATTAAAGATGGAAAAAAAGCCAAACAAGTGAGAAGAATTATAGACAGGTGCTTCATCTAAAAGCACTAAATTTTGATCGATGGCACCACCTCTAACATTAAAGCCGGAGGCCCCTTCTCCTACCGTTGACACACCTGGCAACAAAATGATACTTCTAATGACATCCACTTCGCCTAACAAAGCAGGAATCTTTTTAATGGTATTGATGTCTAATTTATTGGTACTCATTTCGACATTGGCAATATTGTCGTTTTCTTTTTTAGCCTTTACCACCACCTCTTCGGTGCTAATGCTAATTTCGGCAAGTTCAATATCCATTTTTAAGTTGGACGTTAAACTTACAACTTTTTCAATTTTCACATACCCAATGTAACTATACACCAAGGTATAAGTGCCTTCAGGTAAAGTAATGGCATAAAAGCCATATTCATTCACACTTGCCCCCGCTTTCACTTCTTTGACGGTAACCGTAGCACCAATTAAACCTTCTCCATTGGCAATGTCTTTTACATTGCCATTGATGGTATATTTGGTTTGGGCAAGCATTTCGCCTATGCCCAACAAAGAGAGCAAGGCAATATTGAGTAGTTTTTTGAGCGACATAAATAAATTTAATTCAAACAGATAGATACATATTCAACCTTAGCAATATTTCGATTTCAAAATTATATAAAAAAGAGGAGTATAAAAGTTTATCAGGAAATCTTTATGACTTTTATCGGTAAAAGCCCTTTTTATAAAGGTTAAAAATCTTTGATGATATTTAATGCCTGATGAAAGGATAAGTAAAAAAAAATATGCAAATTTAAAGGCTATACTTCAACTGAACTTTGAATACCTACAACCCTACATTTTATACATCGATAGGCAAAAGAAGCATTGACCTTTTGGGATCAATGGTCTTGTTGGTAGCTTTTTCTCCATTACTATGTACAATGGCCATTCTTTTGTATTTTGTAAATGGTGGACAAATACTATTTACCCAGCAAAGACCAGGAAAAGCTGGTCACTTATTTTGGATTTATAAATTCAAAACCATGAACAATCAGCGTGATGCTGCCAATCAATTGTTACCCGATTTTCAACGATTACATGGTTTGGGTAAAATCATTAGAAAATATTCGATAGATGAATTACCCCAATTAATCAATGTATTGAAAGGAGACATGAGTTTGATTGGCCCACGTCCTTTATTGCCTGAATACCTCCCCTTGTACACTGTTATTCAAGCAAATAGGCACTTACAAAAACCAGGCATAACCGGATTGGCGCAAGTGAAGGGAAGAAATAACTTGACTTGGAAACATAGCTTATTTTTTGACCAATGGTATTGCCAAAATCTTTCTTTTGGCTTAGACCTTAAAATAGCCTTGCTTACCATTAAAATGGTTTTGAAAGCCAAAGACATCAATGCGACCCAAACCTATACAAGACTTCCCTTCAAAGGGGTTTAAAGCGATACGACTTGGTTAAAAATTCATTCAAATAACTAAAGTATTGGCACGAAAAATTGAATATTATTTAGTAAAAAATTCGTACCCCACTTATTAGAATATAAGTGGGGACATAAATTGCTTCATCATCATCCTAAGCTTGCAAGCTAAAGTGCTGCCATCAAATATTGGTACATGGCCAACATTGCTTTGATATCCGATTTATGGACCTTTTCATTTGGAGAATGCACAAAATCTTCTGCCGCTCCAATAAACATCCAATCAAAAGGATAAGGCGACAATTGCAATTCTCTACCATCACTGCTACCACTTCCTTCTACTTCCAACTGAAAAGGAATACCGGAGGTTTTGGCCAAAGCCACAATTTTATTGATAAAGCTTCTTCTAGGAATATTTCTATCTCTTAATGATAAGGCAACCCCTTTTCCATGGGTAACGCCTGCTGTAATCCAGGTGATATCGGCGACAAGGGCTTGGTGTACGCCGTAATTTTCGGCAATAAATTTGGCTAAAAACGGCACCGATCCGCCCCCATGTTCTTCAAAACAAGAAAAACAAATGATGCCATCTTCCAAGGTCTCCGCCAATTGTAAGGCTGTCCAACAACCTAACCTATTGTCGAGGTAACAAGACTGCACATATTCATCGGTTTCTCTAAAATTACATTTAAAAACCAATTCAGTACCTCGATCTATTGCGCGCTGACAATCTACGGCGAGGTAATTTGTTTTTTCATCATAAATCAATTTGGTTTCGATAAGGCCTTGCGCATCTTCTCCAATCAATTCAAAACCAGTTTCTGTTTCAGGGCCACCAATAGGCACCAAGTGATTATCGTAACGCACCATAAATCCTATACTATCCATGTGGGCAAATACGGCCGTACGAGGCTTGCCAAAAACAAGCACAATACAATCTTGGAAGCCATCGCCTTCAAACACTTGAGGAGAAACTTTCCATGAATGTTGGTGGGATTGAATATAATTCAATACAAAATTTTTCATCGCCAACTCATTCCCCGAAGGGGCAACAATGCTGCATAATGTTTTTAATAATTCCATAAGCTCAAATATAGGAACAGAAACATAAAAAAGTTTGATTCTTTTTCTTAAAAAGCTAATCAAAAAAATATAATAAACGTACTTTTGCCTAGGATTGTGATTTTACAATGTAAAACCATCAAGATTACCATAAAAACACCACTGCAGATGAAAAAAACAGTTTTACTATTATACACCTTTTTAGTCAGCTTTGCTTCTATTTATGCACAAGAAAGTAATGGCTCAGATAAATGGCTATTACTGGACTTAAATATTCAGGTAGAAACCAACGAAGCCATCAATGATTTATATAATTTTAAGTTTGATAAGGCCAAAGTAAAATTTGAGGACTTAAAGAAAAAATATCCCAATCACCCTATTGCTTATTTTTTATTAGGACTTAGTGAATATTGGAAAATTTTACCCAACGAAAACAATACCGAATACGACGAATCATTTCACCTCTATTTAGACAGCACCATAACTTTGGCTGAAAAACTGTATGACGAAGATCCTACCAATTATGAAGCCGCCTTTTTCTTAACCGCCAGCTATGGTTTTAAAGGAAAACTATATGCCATCAGGCATAAATATATGATGGCCAGCAATGAAGGAAGAAAGGCATTAAAATATTTGAAACTCGAAAAAAAGGCAACAGAGATGAGCCCTGAGTTTATGTTTGGCACTGCGCTTTACAATTATTTCAGAGAAAAAATCTATGAAGACTATTTTTGGTTAAGACCATTGATTAAACTTTCGAGTTCTGAAAAAGGCGACAAAGAGCTAGGTATCAAACAACTCAATGAAGTTGCCCTCAATGCCTTTTACACCCGCACGGAAGCGCAAGCGTATCTATTAGACATCTATATCAATTACGAAAACAAAAGAGACCAACAAGCCTTGCCTATTGCCAAATACTTACATGAAACGTATCCCGACAATCCTTATTTTCAAAAATATTATGCCAAACTTTGCTCTAAACTTGGCCATACCACCACTACCGAAAAAGTAGCCATCGATTTTATAGACAAATACAACAAGCATTATTTGGGTTATGAAGACGTAGGTTTGCGATCAGCAAGTTTCTATTTAGGCACCATTTTAAAAAACAATTATGGCCAGTTTGAGAAGGCCAAACATCACCTTATTACCTGTGTAAATGTGAGTGAAAAACTCAAGCGTACTTCAGGTTACTATATCTATTCCTTAGAGGCTTTGGTTGACATTTGCGATAGTCAAAAAGACTACAAAGAAGCGATTGACTATTGTCATAAAATCATTAAAAACGGTGACAAAGACTTGGGCAATGAAAGCGAATCTATTAAGAATGCTAAAATCTATTTAAAAAATATCAAAGCAAAAGAGAAAGCAGCAAAACAACATTAAAATTTTGAATTTTGAATTTTAAATTTTGAATGTTGGATGTTGATTTTTAAATTTTAATGTTAAATATTCTTTGTTGGCACCACACGAAAGTTAGTGCAGGTCTGCTTAAATTTGACAACCCTTAAGCGTTGTCAAATTTAGGTCTACGGAACACCCTACTTATGGCTTGTCATTTTCTAAGTAGTAACTATTTCAGCCTCTGCATTGCTTTGTTGCTCATCAATGATTTCATTTGTATAATAGCCGTTTGGTTTAGTTGGGTAAGTCGTTCATGTTGGGTAAACCCTTGTCTTATCAGCAGTGCGTTAATACTTTCCAGATTCATGCACTACCGAATTTACGCTCTCACGCTCTTCCGAATTTGCAATTCGGAAGCTGTATCGTAGGATTTG
>JBEAZU010000181.1:0-4648 GCA_041169945.1 Bacteroidota bacterium | reverse complement strand
ATAATATTATCTATTATTTATTTGATTAATGACTGTGGTTATGATCAGGTTTGTCAGTAGATGATTTCAATACCGCTTTGATCTCAGCCATATTTACTACTGGAAGATACTTTGCAAACAAGAAGAACAAAGTAAAGAACAAACCAAATGTAAAGATATAATCTCCTACGTCGTAAATTGTAGGGTAGAACATCGCCCAACTTGAAGGCAAGTAATCTCTGTGTAATGAACTTACAATAATTACAAAACGCTCAAACCACATACCGATGTTTACAATAATAGACAATACGAATGTAGCAACTAAATTAGTTCTGATTTTTTTGAACCATAATAACTGAGGAGAAATAACATTACAAGTCATCATTGCCCAATAAGCCCATGCATAAGGTCCAGTAGCTCTATTGATAAAACAATAAGATTCATATTCTACACCTGAATACCAAGCAATAAAGAACTCCGTAATATAAGCAACCCCTACCACAGAACCTGTAAGGATAATTACTTTATTCATAGACTCAATGTGAGTCATGGTGATGTAATCTTCTAATTTGTATACCTTACGTGTTACCAACATCAACGTTAATACCATCGCAAAGCCTGAGAAAATGGCACCTGCTACGAAATAAGGAGGAAAAATGGTCGTATGCCATCCTGGGATAACAGACGTTGCAAAGTCCATACTTACAATAGTGTGTACCGAAAGTACCAAAGGAGTAGATAAACCAGCAAGAATTAAACTTACTTGTTCATATCTCTGCCAATGTTTTGCAGAACCAGTCCAACCTAAGCTAAAGAAGCCATAGCATGCTTTAGAAATTGGCATTACTGCTCTATCACGAATGGTCGCTAAATCAGGCACCATACCGATATACCAAAACAACATCGAAACAGAAAGGTAAGTAGAGATGGCGAAAACGTCCCATACCAATGGAGAGTTAAAGTTAACCCATAAAGAACCATAAGTATTTGGAAGAGGCAAAGCCCAGTGGGCTAACCAAGTTCTACCCATGTGCATCAAAATGAAAGATCCCGCACAGAATACAGCGAAAATAGTCATTGCTTCTGCTGCTCTATTGATGGCTGTTCTCCATTTTTGTCTGAAAAGCATCAATACGGCAGAAATCAAAGTTCCTGCGTGACCGATACCTACCCACCAAACAAAGTTAGTGATATCCCATGCCCATCCTACGGTTTTATTCAAACCCCAAACACCGATACCTAATCTCCATGTTTGAAATAATGACGCTATCCCTAAACATAACATGACAAGTGAAATTCCAAAGGCTATAAACCATAGCTTTGTTGGTTTTTCTTCTACACGGCGTGCAATATCATGAGTGACATCATGATATGATTTTCCGCCTAGTACTAATGGTTCTCTTACTGATGAAGTTACATGCATAACTTTGACTATTAAATCTATTAAGCTTTAGTGTTTCTAATTTTAGCAAGGTAAGATACTGAAGGATTCACATTAATCTCTTCAAGTACATGGTAAGCCCTACCCTCTTTCTCTACAGATAATAATTTGGCGATATTACTTGCCGAATCATTCATATCTCCAAATACAATGGCATCTGTTGGACATGATTGAGAACATGCTGTTTCAATTTCACCATCTAATGGTCTTCTGCTTTCTTTTTTAGCATTCAATTTTCCTTCTTGGATACGTTGAACACACATAGAGCATTTTTCCATTACACCACGTGCACGTACGGTAACATCTGGGTTTAAGACCATTTTACCAACAGAATCATTCATGTTATAATCGAATGTACTGTTGTTATAATAGCTAAACCAGTTGAAACGACGCACTTTATATGGACAGTTGTTAGCACAATATCTTGTACCAATACAACGGTTATAAGTCATTTGGTTTAAACCTTCCATACTATGTGTCGTTGCTAAAACAGGACAAACTGTTTCGCATGGTGCATTGTTACAATGCTGACACATCATTGGTTGGAAAACTACTTTAGGATTTTCGGATGGAATTTCAAGGTTTGAATAATCTCCCGCTTTTGCATCAGACGTATAATACCTATCAATTCTTATCCAATGCATCTCACGCGCATTGATAATTTCTTGACGACCAACTACTGGAACATTGTTTTCGGCTTGACAACCAATAACGCATGAACCACAACCGATACAAGAGTTTAAGTCAATCACCATTCCCCAAGCATGATTTTTAGCCATGTTAGGATTTGGTTTATTACTCCAAATTGAAATATCTTCTGGTGCTTTTTTACCGTCTTTGTTTCCGCCTTCGGCTACACTTACCATTGGCACAAAACGTCCAGCCATGTCCCCTACCAATTGACCATTGGCATTTTTGCCGTTTGGTCTAATATAGTCAGCTAATGTAGATTCTTGAACATTTTGACGACCCATGATGGTTTGGTGCGTCTGTGTTTGGGCTACTTTTCTAGTTTCTCCTGTTTTTGCAATAGAAGTAACTACTGTATTATAAATTAAAGCACCAGTAGTGGTAGACACAAATGGGTAAGCATTTTTACCTACTTTGTTACCCGCTTTACCTGCTTTTTCTCTACCATAACCAATGGCGATGGCTACAGTACCAACCGCTTGACCTGGTTGAATTAATATTGGTAATTCAACAGTATTTAAACCTACTTGAACTTTAACGATGTCGTCTTGTTTCCAATCTTTCGCTTTGGCCATAGAGGCAGGCACCGCTAAATAATTGTCCCAACAAACTTTAGAAATTGGATCAGGGAATTCTTGAATCCATGGGTTATTGGCCTGATTTCCAGTGCCAGCTCCTACTTTTTCATACAAAGCTAATTCTACAGCACCATTGGCTGCTTTGCTAGCTTTGTTGATTCCTGCAACCACTGAAGCAGTGTCTAAATTTGCTGCTGGAATAGCAGCAGGAGTTGAAGCCAATTCAAATACACCATTGTGTAAAGCATGATTCCAAAACTCCACAAAAGTTAAATACTTTGTTTGAACTGGATAAATATTGGCTTTCCAATAGTCTTGTACGTAATTGTAAAAACTAGTAGAAGTACCTGTCCATTTCAATAAACTTTCTTGTGCTTGTCTTGTTTTGAATAAAGGTGAGATAGTAGGTTGTACCAAGCTGTATAAACCTTTTTTAGGTTCAGCATCTCCCCAAGATTCCAAGTAGTGATGGTCAGGACAAACGAATTTACATTCAGCTGCTGTTTCATCAACTCTATCAGCAAATGAAACACTAAGTTTCACTTTCTTTAAACCGTCTTTTAATTTTGCTGCTAATGGATGCGCATACACAGGATTAGCATTGTAGAAGAAAATAGCATCTACTGTTCCTGCAGCTACCTCATTTACTAAAGTAGTCATATCAGCATCAATTCCTTGACGATAATTGGTATGGTTAACGATATCAATCGTAGCGCCATAGTTTCCAAGTGCTTGGTTAATTGCATTCACAAGCAATTGAACATTCACATCATTCGAAGAAGAGATTACTAAAGATTTTCCTTTAGAAGCAAGTAAGTCTTTGGCTGCTTGTTCAACATGAGCGGCACCAGATTTGGCAACACTAAGCGAAGCACCAGTAATAATATTATAAAGTTCAGCCACAACCAATCCTTCTTGAGAAGGTTTAATTGGAGAACGATGATCAGCATTAGAACCTGAAAGAGAAAGAATAGTCTCGAATTGATAATGACGAGACATTTTTTTGTTGTTTTTACCAACCTTTCTATTTACAACATATTGTTTTGCAAATTCCACTGGAGATAACCAAGTACCTAAGAAATCAGCTCCAACACTTACAATTTTATCAGCTTTGCTGAAATCATAAGAAGGTAATGCTGCTTTTCCAAAAGTAATTTGGTTGGCTTGAAGAATAGCACTTGAAGAATTCGCGTCAAAAACTACTTGTTTAGTCGTAGGATATTTACGTGAAAAATCAGCAATGGCATTTTTAGTAGAAGGGCTTAAAATAGTTGAAGAAACAATTCTAATTTGACCACCTTTTACTGCAATTTCCTCTAGTTGAGCTTTGATAGATTTATCAACATCAGCCCAAGTACTTGCTTTACCACTGGCTTGAGGACCTTTTAATCTTTCATTATCATAAAGAGATAATACAGAAGCTTGCACTTTTGCACTTACACCACCTTTAGAAACAGAAGAATATTTATTTCCTTCAATTTTAATTGGACGACCCTCGCGGGTTTTCACCAATACACTGCAGTAATCGCCGCCATCTACATAAGAAGAAGCGTACCAGTTTGCCACTGATGGATCAATTTCTTCAGGTTTGTTCAAGTAAGGAATCGCCTTTTTAACAGGAGCCTCACAAGCAGCCAAGGTTGCCGCAGCAACACCAAACCCTAATAGTTTTAAGAAATCGCGCCTATGAGTTCCTGAAATTTCGTCAGCTTCAGAACCATTTGCACTTACTGGTAAGTATTCAGGAAATTCATTATGAGCATTCTTCACGAATGAAGGATCACTTTGTAACTCCTCAACCCCTTTCCAGTATTTATTATTATTCCCTTCCATAAATTATTTTGTAGTAGGTATAGAAATTTCTAACTAAACGTTTTTTGAGAATATGATATTAATAGTGACATTTTGAGCATTCAAGACCTCCCATGTCTTTTACTTTCATAGGAGCACCATTTTTCTC
>JBEAZU010000180.1:0-5664 GCA_041169945.1 Bacteroidota bacterium | reverse complement strand
TCTATTTAAATAGCAACGAACATGTTAGGTCAGGCAATGAAGTAGAAACCAGGGATGCGAGGTTTATCAAAGCATGTCAGCAAAAATACCCGCTGCATCAATATGGCCGTCTAGCACCTATCATGCAACAATTAAGGGCAATTAAATCTGAATGGGAAATTGGCTTGATGCAAGACGCTTGTAACATTACCGAAAAAGCCTTTAGGCGTATCCTTGGTTTTGTGAAGCCCAATGTGTGGGAATTTGAGATCGAAGCCGAATTGATGCACGAAATTTTGCGCAACAGAAGTACAGGCCCTGCTTATCACCCCATCATTGCCTCGGGTGCCAATGCTTGTATTTTGCATTATGTAGAAAACAACCAGCAATGCAAAGACGGCGATTTGATTTTGTTAGACTTGGGAGCTGAATACGCCAATTATGCATCAGACATGAGCAGAACCATTCCGGTCAATGGCAAATTTTCACCACGCCAAAAAGCAGTTTACAACGCCGTTTTAAGGGTAATGAAACAAGCCGTAAGCATGCTCGTGGTAGGCAATACGCTTGAAAAATACCATCAAGAAGTGGGTAAATTGATGCAAGAAGAATTGATTCAATTGAATTTATTAGACCGCAAAGAAGTGGAAAATCAAGATGAAAAAAATCCGCTTTACAAAAAATACTTTATGCATGGCACCTCTCATTTTTTAGGCCTCGACACCCATGATGTGGGCGACCGTCAACGTGCTTTCGAAGCGGGTATGGTGTTCACTTGCGAGCCAGGCATTTACATCAAAGAAGAAGGATTAGGCATCAGAATTGAAAACAATTATTTAATTACAGCAGGAGCGCCTATTGATCTCATGAAAAATATTCCTATTGAAGTAGCAGAAATAGAAGCATTGATGCGTCACTAGTCGTCAATACAACGATTAAACGCATTAAAATAAATTGGCTTAAAAGTTTAACCCAGCCTATCGACAAGAGAGAAAGCCTGAATCTATCACAAATTGGTGATTCATTTGTGCCTCATTTTCTTGTTTTAAGAAATGAAGGGTAAAATTTACAGAGATATAAAGTCCTTCTCTTGTTGGGATGAGCCCCAAATAAGTGAATGTAGTACGATATAGTTTTAATACGTTTGCCCTAATTCTCCCATTGCTTGATTGGTACAAAAGTCAAGCCCTAAGCCATCATAAATAAAATGTGTCCGCTTACTTTTTTTGGGCTACCATCACATAACCAAAAGGAAAACTTTGCGCTGTTTTAGCACTTATTTTTTTACCCAAGGTGGTATGGATACAAAGCCAAGTCATTTTTTGAATGAGCATGGCCAAAAGTTTTCCGACTACGGGAATATTTTTAAGCAATTTGGCCGTAATATCTGTTAGAATTTCGGGCGCACCACCATAAGGTTTTAACTCAATAACCGTATAGCCACAATCTTCAGCCATTGATTTTAAGGCAAATTGGGTATACCTATAATAATCAAAAGGTTGTTCGTGTAACCAATAAAAAAAAGGCACATTCATCAATAAATAACCCTCTGGCTGTAAAATTCGGTGGGTTTCACTGAGTAAAAGTTCAGGCTTCCTGATGTGTTCTAATACATCCGAAAGGATAATGGCTTGGAAAGTATCATTCGCCACCTCAAGCGGTTGATTAAGGTCTTGTTCAAAATCTAAATACGAATTTTCGTGCATAGAATTTCCCCAATCTACGCAGGTAATGTCTGTCGCATAATCTTTATAAAGACAATACAATGGTGCCATGCCACATCCTAAATCAAGCAAATTACCTGAAACATATTTAGGAATATTTTCAGTATAAAATGCCGCAATGATATCCGCAATTAATCGTGATGAAACGGTTACATGCTTGGTATTTCTTGAGCCCTTGAGGCCTGATTTATGTAAAGTATATTTACTTGGAGTCCAATGAGCGGTGTTTTTCATTTGTTAGATATGAAATTTTCTAAGGATAAACCTTCTAATTTTAAGGAAAAAACCTGTTTTAGGACTCATGTGTTTGATGGGTAAATTTTTCTTCAACACGATTGATTGGTAATCGGGTACATCAAAAAACAAGGCATAAGAATACAAACTGTCGATATAAAAACCATTCGAATAAAAATTTTCGACCAATAAATTGGTATGCAAAGGTTGGTCTATCACCTGCAAAAGATCAGGCCTGTGCTCAGTAATCCATTCTAAAGCCCTAGGATCAGGAATATTGATTAAGATGGCAGATTTTTCATGCGTATGTTTGGCAATTCTCGCAAATAAATTTTGATGTTGTTCAATAGGAATATGCTCTAAAACGTCTGGCAATACCACAATGTCAAACTTTTCTGGTCTTTCAAAATCAGACATATCAGAGACCATAAACTCCATATTGGGTTTATCTTTGTAGGTACTTTTGGCAATTTCTATACTTCTAGGACTAATATCAACAGCAACAATTTTACCTGTGGTGATTTGAGAAGCAATAAAATGGGTAAAATTACCAATGCCACAGCCAATTTCTAAAATCTTGGAATCAGGGTTTAACCCCAACTTTTTAATGTTATTATAAATGGTTAAATGCCTAACATTAATCCCAACATTTTGTTGTTTCGAAGCAAATCCATCATAATACGTGGAGACTTTTTCTCTTAAATCTTGCGTTGACATACTATTTTATTTAATTAACATTGCTGTTAAAGCTACAATTTCTTTTTCTCTTCTACTCACCGGAAAATTAGCCGCTATTCTTTCCCCTGCTTTTTGACTCAACAAAGGTTTATCGGCATTCACGGCCAGTTTACACAACTCAACCAACTGGTTTACATCCCTTTTGGGCAATACAAAACCCGTATCGCCAATAATATAAGGAATCGAGAAAACCTCCGACCCAATGGGAATACATCCCGACATCATGGCTTCGCATAAGGCATTTGGAAATCCTTCTGCCATCGACAATTGGAAATAAAATTCATATTGGTTAAGGTAATCATTTACCTCATCGTAAGGCACTGGCGGAATAATTGAAACATTGGCCGGCACCTCAACAGCAAGGTCCGTTGTTTTGCCGATAATGGTAAAAGTATAGTCGGGCAATTGCTTCGCAGCTTTTAAAATCAAATCAATGCCTTTTCTATAAAAAGTACTGCCCGAAATATCGATAGAAATGGTAACGAATGAATTGGGTTTTCGGGTTTCCTGTTTATTAAAAAAGCGAGTCGTTTCATAGCCATAATACATAGGAATAATCGTTTTTTCTAGCCTTGGCATAAAATAACGCAAGCCTTGTCGTGGAAAATCTGCTTGATCATAGGTATAAGCACTGTCGATCATGGATTCGTGTACCACCGCTAAATTGGTAACATGCGTGCACGAAAATTTCGCAATTTGTTTCAGAATGCCTTGGTTAAAAATACCATAATGGATAGATGGAAAGCTATAACAATCAAATCCGGCAAGGATAATGGTCGAAGGAGTGTTAAATAGTCGTGTGCATAAAGCCGGCAAAAAAGTATGGTATCCAGCAAACATACAAATGGTAGCCTCCACTTTAGGCATCCAATACAACATGAAAAAAAATTGTTTGATCAAATATAAAGGTGTTTTCCATTTTGGATGCGATGGAAAACCAAATTCTATGACCTCATAATGCTTGGCTAATAAATCAACATCCTTTCGAATAAAAGTATATTTGTTTGAATATATACAAAGTATCTTTTTCTTCATGGATGGCTTAAGCGAATAGCAATGGTTTGATTATAATCAACGAAACTAATAATTTAAAATAACTATTCAAATGGAGATGCAGAATATAATCACTAAGCATCCATATCAAACATGCGATATCACTGTGCCGCAGATTGTTTTACCAACTTTTCTTTCCATAGGAGTATGTTTTTTTCAACATAAGTATACAGCAACCATGCTACCCCAATGGTAATACACATGATGATAGGATAAAGCAATAGGTGATTGTAAGGGGATGCTTTGATAAATCCTAGGATGGGTTGTTTTTTGCACCAAACCAAAAACCAATACAAAATCATTTTATGACTTAAATACAAGGAAAAGGATATTTTACCAATAAAATTTAACCACTTCGTTTCAATAGCAAGGATGCAATTGTCATTTAAAGCCAAGTTTAAGATAAGAGGCATCAGCAATAAAGAAAACAACAATTCACTAAATACCAATGGATTAATAAACGTTGAAAAAGCAAAATACAGCACAAGAAGTACAGCCAACACAATTTGCACCCATTTTTGAAATATAAATTGTAAGGAAAACAAATGGGGAATGGCTATTAATTTTTGAGATTTGTAATACACAAATGCCCCAATGCCCCCTAAAAGAAAGTTGTCAAAGCGTGTTTTATCAAGAAAAAAACGTAGGCCAGCAGGCACATTCAAAAACCATTTCACCCCATACCTGATGGCAATATAAATGAGCATTAACCCGACAAAACTATAAAAGATAGTCTTGAAATTCTTAAACCTAAACAACTGAGGATGAAAAATATAATACTGGTCTTCAGCGCCTAAAGTCCAAATAGGATCAATCACCACATTCAAACCAAACATCGCAAAAGCTACATTTGACATCATAAAGATACAAAGTAGCAAATATTCATAGCCCATGTGCGCCGGCCACCAGAAAAATGAAATGGCCAAGAGGATAAAATACAAAGGCCAAATTCGGATATAGCGTTTGCTATAAAACAATTGATAATTGATGCTGCCTGTTTTTAATTTTTCATTGATTAAAAAATAAGTACTTAAGAAGCCGCCTAACACAAAAAATATGGTCACCGCCGTACTGCCCAATATTGTCCAATTGGTTAAATGGGCTATATTTTTATGCCCTTTTAACTGCTCAAAATGAGACACAATGACCAAAATGGCAGCGATGCCTCTCAAGCTATCAAGGTTAGGAAGGTATTTTTTAGTACTCATGGTAAAGCGATTGATGGCGTGCTTACGCATAATACGACTACTATGGTTGTGAAGTAGCAACAAAATTATCCCACAGCACCTGTTATATATACAGAAAGAGCCCCCTTTCGAGTGCTCTTTCTGTTTCAACCATACGTTTTAAATATTTTAAGCCAATAAAGCCACAATTTTTTCGCCCATGGCTTGGGTACCTAAAATTTTATCTTTTGGTGTAGTGGCATCAGCGATATCACCCGTTCTGAAGCCTTGTTTCAAGGCTTGGTCAACGGCAGTAATGATGGCTTCGGCTTCTTTGGTTAACTTAAATGAAATCTCTAACATCAAAGCAACCGATAAAATAGAGGCCAATGGATTGGCAATGCCTTTGCCCGCGATGTCATGGCCTGAACCGTGAATTGGTTCATAAAAACCAACGCTATCTCCTACTGAGGCAGAAGCCAACATGCCCATAGAACCCGCAATTTGAGACGCTTCGTCGGTAAGAATATCACCAAATAAATTGGCGGTTAATACTACATCAAAACGTTTTGGATCTTTGATCAACTGCATGGCAGCATTGTCAATAAACATGTGCTCTGTGGTGACGTCAGGATATTGTAAAGCCATTTCTTGTACCACTTCTCTCCATAAACGAGACGATTCTAATACATTGGCTTTGTCTACAGAACAAAGTCTTTTGCTTCTTACTTGTGCCGCTTCGAAAGCCATTTTGGCAATACGTTCTACTT
>JBEAZU010000179.1:0-3647 GCA_041169945.1 Bacteroidota bacterium | reverse complement strand
ATTTTGGACAATAATTTAAGAACCCACGACCGTATTTTGTCTATTGATGCTTTGAGGGGATTTGATATGCTCTTAATTGTGTTTGCAGATAAGTTTTTTATACAAGTAGATAAAGCCATTGGTTCCCAATTTACGCACCGTTTGGCGCTGCAATTTGAACATCCTGAATGGTTTGGCTCCACATTTTATGATGTTGTGATGCCCTTGTTTTTGTTTGTAGTAGGTGCCGTAATGCCATTTTCTTTGTCCAAAACTACCATTGAAAATGCTCGTATGTTTAATTGGTATAAAAAAATTCTAACACGGTTCATTCTCTTATTTATTTTGGGATGGATTGTTCAGGGGAATTTATTGGCATTTGATCCAGAAAACTTTTTTGTGTTCAATAATACTTTACAGGCCATTGCAGTAGGCTATTTTTTTTCATGTTTGATCTACATTCATTTAGATAAAAAATGGATCTATATTATTTTTATACTTTGTTTGGTGTTTTATACCTTGCTTTTGACTATGCCAATGGTTCCAGGTTTTGGGAAAAGTGTATTGCTTCCAGGTCGTAATTTTGCTTTTTATGTTGATCATGTATTGTTTGGAAAATATCATGATGGAGAGCAATATACGTGGTTTTTATCAGGATTAGGGTTTGTAGCCACCACCTTGTCAGGGGTAATGGCAGGAGAATTAATCAACTCAAAGCGTACTCAACAACAAGTTGTACTCAATTTACTGTTGTTTGGGATTGCTGGGTTATTGCTGGGATCGCTTCTTGGAATGTGGCATCCTATTGTTAAAAAAATATGGACGAGCTCTTTTGTATTGGCGTCTTCTGGTCTGTGTTTTATTTTACTCAGTATTTTTTATTGGATTATAGATGTAAAAAAATACATCCGCTGGTCTTTTCCATTCAGGGTGATTGGCATAAATGCAATCACGGCTTATGTGATCTCTCATTTGGTAAGTTTTCCAACCATTGCTAAATTTTTCTTGTTTGGGTTAGAGCAATATACCGGAGCCTATTACAATATGCTCACTATTATTGGTGGTTTTGGAATATTATATTTGCTGTTATGGTATATGTACAGAAATAAAACTTTTATTAAGGTTTAAAGCTTAGCGTTTTAGTTGTATTGTTCAACCGTTTATTGATGTTGACTCTTTTATGATAAATGAAGTTGTTCTGTTGAGTTTCATTGTAATAATTGGTGAGACTTTGGCATATTGCTAATTTCCTCCACAAAATGTTTTTTTGAAACATTAATAAAAAAACAAAAAAGCCTCCAGAAATCTGAAGGCTTCAATTCTTTGTACCTAATACCTAATACCTAATACCTAATACCTAATACTTTGTACCTAATACCTAATACCTAGTACTCAGCTTAAATAATCATTCCAGCAGCAAGGGTTTCATTGGTGAATTCATCAATGATAATTACGCTACCCGTGGTTCTGTTTTTCTTGTAGCTGTCATAATATAGCGGAGAAGTTGTTCTGATTAAGATTCTTCCAATATCATTTAAGCCTATAGATTTTTCGTCTTCAATTTTATGCAAGGTGTTGATGTCTACTTTATAACGTACCTCCTTGACAATGCACCTGGCTTCCTTGGTCGTATGTTTGATGACATATTTGCCATTTGGAATTAATTTTTTGTCGTTCAACCAACAAATCATCAACTCAATGTCTTGGCTTACGGTTGGTTGGTTGAGTGTTTTTACCAACATGTCTCCTCTGCTGATGTCAATATTGTCTTCCAAAGTAACCGTTACCGACATCGGAGGAAATGCTTCATCCAAAGGACCGTCAAGAGTATCAATAGATTTGATTTTAGAAGTAAATCCAGAAGGCAAAGCGACTACTTCATCGCCTGGTCTGAATGTTCCACCTTCTACTTTTCCTGCATAACCTCTGTAATCGTGGTATTCATCATTTTGAGGACGAATCACATATTGCACAGGGAAACGAGCATCCACGAAATTTAAGTCACTGGCGATGTGCACATTTTCCAAATTGTACATCAAGGTACCGCCTTGGTACCAAGGCATGTTTTCAGATTTGTCCACTACGTTATCGCCATTCAAGGCAGAAATTGGAATAAATTGGATGTCAGGCACATCTAATTTTGCAGAGAATGCCTCGTAATCGGCTTTGATTTTTTCGTAGACTTCTTCGCTATAATCCACCAAATCCATTTTGTTTACGCAAACGACGATGTGTTTGATTTGCAATAAAGAAGCAATAAATGAATGACGCATGGTTTGTTCAATCACCCCATGACGTGCATCAATCAAAATAATGGTTAAGTTGGCCGTAGATGCACCTGTAACCATGTTTCTGGTATATTGAATATGACCAGGAGTATCGGCAACAATGAATTTTCTTTTTGGCGTAGCAAAGTAACGGTAAGCCACATCAATGGTGATGCCTTGTTCACGTTCGGCACGTAAACCGTCGGTCAACAAAGATAAATCAACATAGCCTTTTCCTTTACGCGTACTTGCTTCTTCAATGGCTTCCAATTGATCAGCAAATATTGATTTTGAATCAAAAAGTAAACGGCCAATTAAGGTGCTTTTGCCATCATCCACACTTCCTGCGGTGGTGAACCTCAGCAGGTCCATGTCTAAATAGGCTTTTGAATCGTGTATTATTTCTTCAGTCATTTTTTTAGTTTTCAGTTGTCAGTTTTCAGTTTTCAGTGTTTTGGGTTAGAATAAAGGATGTTTTTTTATTCAAAACTTAACACTCATCACTTATCACTATTTAAAAGTATCCTTGTTTTTTACGGTCTTCCATGGCCGCTTCGGTACGTTTGTCGTCGGCGCGTGTTCCACGTTCTGTATTTCTGGCAGAAGCCACTTCTTGAATCACACGTTCAATGGTGTCGGCGTTAGATTCTACCGCTCCGGTACAGGTCATGTCTCCAACAGTTCTGAATCTCACCGTTCTCGTTTCGTATTTTTCATCTCCCATTAGCGTAATAAAATCAGATTTCGCTAACCAATTATTGTCTCTGAATACCACTTCACGTTGGTGGGTATAATAGATGGAAGGGATTTCAAGTTTTTCAGCATCCAAGTATTGCCAAACGTCCATTTCTGTCCAGTTAGAAATAGGGAATACCCTGAAATGTTCGCCTACTTGTTTTTTGCCATTGTAGAGGTTCCACAATTCTGGCCTTTGGTTTTTAGGATCCCATTGACCGAACTCGTCTCTATGGGAAAAAAATCTTTCTTTTGCCCTGGCTTTTTCTTCATCTCTACGCGCACCACCAAAGCAAGCATCAAACTTAAACTCTTCAATGGTTTCTAATAAGGTGATGGTTTGTAGTCCATTACGACTAGGGTTTGGGCCTTTTTCATCTTGGGCGGTACCTCTATTGATAGAATCTTGCACGTTTCTTACAATTAAATTAGCCCCTACTTGTGCGGCTAATTTATCACGAAAAGCGATGGTTTCCACAAAGTTATGTCCCGTATCTACGTGAACCAAAGGGAATGGAATTTTTGCAGGGAAGAAAGCTTTTTGGGCCAATCGAACCAAACAAATGGAATCTTTTCCACCAGAAAACAACAAGGCAGGTCGTTCAAACTGAGCGGCAACTTCACGCATAATGTGAATCGCTTCTGCTTCAAGTTGTTTTAAATGCG
>JBEAZU010000178.1:0-3499 GCA_041169945.1 Bacteroidota bacterium | reverse complement strand
GTAACCGAATATAATCCGGAAGCAGTAGCCGATATGGCTAATGAATTAGAATTAGCAATTGGAAGAATGCCATTGTACCATGCAAAAGAAACATTGGCTGTCGCAGAATCTAATGACAAGGCTTTTAACAATACAGTACCTCCTTCACATAATTCAACAGAATTAGGACCAGTAATTAAAATATCATAAGGTTGTATTCTAAACCTGATGCTTACTTGGACAGAATCATCACCGCAAAAGCCTGATACTTTCCATTTCAATATGTTAGTGGTTTCGTTTACATCGCTGATGGTATTGCCAGCAATGGTACCTGTACCCGAAATTTTTGACCAAACACCAGTGCCATTGATTGCAACGCCATTTAAAGAAGTAGAAGGACTATTGCCGACGATACATAAGTTTTGATCACTGGCCGATGCTTTTGGTTTTTCATTGAAAAGCAAGTTAACAGTATCGGTTGAAATGCCACAAGGCGAAATAGAAATACTCCATTGTAAGGTATACGCTTTTCCAGCTCTCCCGGTAAAAGTGCCTTTTGGATTAGATTCGTCGGAGAACATGGTTTTAGAAATTCCCACCGTATCTCCTTTGATTACTGACCAAGAACCACCACCCCTTACAGGCACATTGGCGCCTAACGTTAAGGTCGTTAAACCACAAGTAGCAGGACCAACCTGGGCATTTCCAGCATCAGCAGTCGTAGGGTTTACGTTAAACTTCACCGTAATGGTATCGACAGTGGTTTTACATGGGCTATTGGTAATGGTCCAAGTCACTTGGTAAGTAGAATCTTCTAAACCATTAAAGTCTGTAGTGATGGCATTTTTATCAATCAACACACCATCTGTACCTTTAATGATATTCCACACGCCAGTACCTACCGTTGGTGTATTGGCAGATAGTTGAACGCCTGTTTTACCACAAGTAGCAATGCCTGTTTGATCAGGGCCTGCTTTGGCAGAATCCGTTTGGGTATGAAAAGTAACCACTACATTGTCAACCGAATTTGCACATGGCGCATTCGAAATGGTCCAAGCCAAGGTATAGGTAGTTTCTGCCATTCCTGTAAATGCAGTACTTGTATTTTTATCATTGGCAATGGTTCCGCCAATACCAGCCACAATAGACCAAGTTCCTTTTCCGATAAGTGGCGTATTGCCTACTAAAGTTACGCTTGTTTTACCACACATTTCAGCGCCGATAGAATCTGCACCTGCATTGGCTTTTGAAGGGTTTTGATTGAATTTAATAACCAAATCATCTGTAGCAGCAGTACAAGGACTGTTACTCACCGTCCATCTCAAGGTATAGGTTGAATCAGCTAAACCATCAAAAGTAGTTTCGTTGGCATTTACATCTCCTACCGTTCCGCCATTGCCTGAAACAATAGACCATTTACCAGTACCAAGCAAAGGAATGTTTGCCTTTAAAGCAATGTTTGTTTTACCACAAGTTTCGGCACCTGTTGAATCAGCACCAGCCACTGCAGGACTAGGATTCTGGTTAAATTTAACCAATACTGAATCAAAGGAAACACCACAAGGCGCATTTGTTATCGTCCAATAAAGGGTATAGGTCACTCCCGGTAAACCAGAGATGTTTGTTTTAGGGTTATTATTGTCTACTAAAGTTGCGCCTGCAATATTATTATCAGAAGCTTTTGTAATGGTCCAAACACCCGTGCCAACTACAGGCACATTGGCATCTAAAGTAACCGTAGTTAAACCACAAGTTTTAGAATCGATTTGGTCAGCACCTGCGTTGGCAGTACTAGGATTTTGATTTAATTTAACTTGGGCAGTATCTGTGGAGGCAGCACATGGAGCATTGCTAACCGTCCAACGAACGGTATATAATTTACCAGGAGTTCCCACAAAACTGGTATTAAACAAAGAAGCATCAGCAAAAGAACCGCCATCGCTATTGCCATCAATCGTCCAAGTACCAGTACCATGCCCTTGCTCAACTTTTCCAGCAGAAAGATTGATGGACGACAAGCCACAAGTAGGATTGCCTGTTTGACTCAAACCTGCATCAGCAGTAGTGGGTAATAATTTCACGACTACCGTTACCGAACCCGTTGGAACAATAGAAGAACAACCTCCCACAGGAGAAGGGTTTAATTTTACAATATAAGTAGTGGTAGCAGCAGGGGTAGGAACCGTGACCTTTACATATTTTGAATCAAGACGAACAATGCCTACGATACTGTCAATTCCGTTAATAGACCAAAACAATTGGGCACCAGATTCCTCAAAATCTATAGAGTCTTGGGGAGAGAATTTTACTTTTAAAGTGATGACACCACCTTTATCTTCACAAATCAGCACATCAGAAGCACTTGCATTTAAAGAGTCTACACATGAATTTACCCTATTAACCTCTTTCACTTTGGAATTATCTGGAGAAGCAATCGCCATGCTGCAAACGAGGGATAAAGCGAAGCTCACAACCAATAAAATTTTTTTCATAAACGCTGATTTATTTTAGGGTATCGTGTATTAATGTTTAGCAATTCGTTCCTAAGTTCAATTTAATCTTAGTAAATTTCAAATTTAGAAAAACATTTCTAAATATAAAACTAAGTTATCAATTATCTTTCAGTATCATAACTGATATTTTTCATGTTTAGGCATGAAATTTAAAGGTAATGTTCGAAGAATTTGGCGGCAAAATAGGCGGCCATTGCGGCCAAACCACCAATGGCAGCAATTTTAAAGGCGCCATTCCAGGGATTTTGTCCTAAGGCTTTGCTTTTTAAGAACCCGAAAACAAACAAGCTCATCAGGGTGATAATAGAAGAATACAACAAACCATTGATTACATTATCAGCAAACACATAAGGTGCTAAGGGGATTAAGCCTCCCACGACATAAGATATTCCGATGGTTAAAGCGCTATTTCTTGCCCTATTGATATTTGGTTTTTCAAGCCCTAGCTCAAAACGCATCATAAAATCAACCCATTTATGTTTGTTTTTTGAGAGTTCTTCTACGATGAGTTCTTGACTTGCTTTACTCAAGCCATATTCTTCAAAAACTTCCCTTACTTCTTCTTTTTCTTTTTCAGGAAAATGGTCTACCTCGTAATATTCTCTTTTAAGTTCCGAGTCATAATGTTCTATCTCTGTTTTACCTGCAAGGTAACCGCCTAAGCCCATGGCAATAGAGCCAGCAATGACTTCGGCGATGCCAGCCGTTACAACAATAGAAGTATCTGTTACTGCACCACTCAAACCTGCGGCAAGTGCAAAAGGAACTGTTAAACCATCAGACATACCAATGACAATGTCTCTTACTAGCTCAGAACCGTTAAAATGATTTTCTTCATGCATACCTTTACTTTTATGGAAATACTAGCATCCCCTTTCTTCAATAAGAATAGTTTATGGCTAAATAAAAGCACAATTTAATAGAATTGATTTAATTAAACACCATTAAATATTTCTCAAACATTGATGTCTAGTAAAAAGTGGGGAAAATTTGGGGATATTTAAAAA
>JBEAZU010000177.1:0-3282 GCA_041169945.1 Bacteroidota bacterium | reverse complement strand
CCTAAAGCCAATATATTAGATGAGCATAAACACTTATGGATTGCAAAATTCCCCTCCAAAAATGACACAATTGATAAAGCAGCTTGGGAATTTTTAAGCTATCAATTGGCATTAAAAGCAGGCATTAATATGTCTGAATCAAAAATGAGTAAAGTGTTAGGAAAATACAATACATTTTTTACCAAACGCTTCGACAGAATAAAAAATGAACGCATACATTTTGCTTCGGCAATGACCCTAACTGGAAATAATGAGGAAATTTTACGCAATACAACAGCAAGTTATCTTGACATTGCAGAAGTGATTCAAAAATACGGTGCAAATGTAAAAGCTGATTTAGCCCAATTATGGAGAAGGATTGTATTTAATATTGTAATATCTAATACGGATGATCATTTACGTAATCATGGATTTATACTTAGTGATAAAGGATGGTTGTTGTCTCCTGCTTACGACATTAACCCCTCTGTAGATAGAAGTGGCTTATCTTTAAATATTGATTTGGATAACAATGATTTAGATATTGAACTTGCTAAAAGTGTGGGAGCATATTTTAGATTAAATGTAACTGAAATGAATAAAATTATAGAAGAAGTTTTGCTAGCCGTTAAACAATGGAGAAACGTAGCCAATGAAATTGGTATTGTAAGCATGGAACAAGAACTAATGTGTACTGCATTTAAATGCTAATAAAATATTGAATATCAAAACCATGAATAAAAAAAATATAAGTTGGAACATGAATAGTAATTTTAAACTTTCTGCTTGTTATGTTATACTTTTCATTACATTTTTACTTCCTTCATTCCACACTTTTGCACAAGACAGCATAGTGGTAAAAGGTACATTTGTAGGGAATACCAAATACGCCAAAGTATTGATGAAAAAGTTTGGTGTAGGCAACTTTCCTATTGGGGGGGCTACTATCAAAGACGAGAAATTTTCGCTCTCTATTCCTGCCTCTGTAGCAACAGGGGTATATCGTTTTCAATATGCCATAGGCGAAGGCGAGCAATATATAGACCTTATCATCAATGGTGCAGAAAAAGAAATTGCCTTTACCTTCCAAGCCAATGAAGAAAACGCAGCACCTGTTGTTATTGCTTCCAATGAAAATAAACTGTGGTATGCTTACAAAGCACAAAGTAATGCCCAGTTGTTAAAAATAGATTTACTTAACCAGTTTATGTATGCCTATCCTAACCGTAATGCCGCTGTGGTAAAAGCTGCCATGCAAGAATGGGAAAAAGAAAAAGCGATGTACTGGGAAAACTTTACCACTTTTAAAACAGCGATGCAAGGCACTTGGGCGTATGAAATGGTGGTAAATCGTCCTTTTCACTTTAGTAATCCCATAGAAGAACCTCGCTTACAAGATTATGAAAAACGGGAGCATTTTTGGGATGGGTTTAATGCCAACAATCCGCAATTGTTAAACACCCCTTTATACACCGAGCATATTTTAAATTTTTTACGTTATTGGATGAACCCAAACATGAATTTTAGCGCCGAAGAAAAAACCAATGGTTTTAAACGCAGTGCGGATGTAATTATGAGGCAATTTGCTGGTCATGCACAAACCCATGAATTTGCTTACAAATACCTTACCCTAGGTTTTAAGGAAATAGGCGAAGAGGAAGTACTCCAATACTTAGATGAAAACTATAAAGACCTTGCCAACCGTTGTTTTGATGACTTTGAAAAAACGGAGTTTGAAAAACGTATGCAGGGTTATGCCGCCATGAAAGTGGGAAATGCAGCACCCGATTTTGAGTTGAATATGGTAAGTGTAAAGGGAGAAGTAGAAAGTAGAAAGTATAAAGTAGCAAGTGGAAAGTACAAGGCAAAAAGTTTGTATAAACTGAAAGCGGAAAAAACCATACTGGTATTTTGGAGCAGTACTTGTCCGCATTGTTTGGAAGAAATGCCAAAACTAAATGAGTGGGCAGCAACCCAAAAAAACATAAAAGTGATAGCAGTGAGTTTAGATACCGATAAAGCGATACATGAAGAAACCATCAAAAAATTCCCTGCATTACTGCACACCTGCGATTATAAAGGGTGGAATACCGATGCTGCCATCAAATATTACATTGCAGCCACGCCTACATTTATCGTTTTAGACAAGGATAAAAAAATACTAGGCAAGTTCAGTAGCGTGGAGCAAGTGGTGAAATGAGAGGGCCAAAGAGAATGAATGAAAAAATGTAGTGTGGTTAGATTGGTATTTGGTAAAGGGGAATTCTATAAAACAGCATTGAGTATTGGTTATGGCTAATTATTAATTTAAACAATTTCTTATGAAAAATCATTTACGCTCATTGAAAAAGCATTTGTATGTCTCTTGCCAAGTAATAAAGCGAACAGGCATAAGGACTGTTGCGCCATAGGGTAAGCTAATAATGCATAGTTAGCTATACAAAATATATTTATAATGTATTGTTGGCTATGTATTATTGTTGTAGCTTTGCATAGTTAAATGTGCAATTATGTTAGATGCTTTATTTTATAAATCAGAATTATTAGTTAGAAAACATGCTAAACTGCCTAAAAGAGGTATTTTTAATTCCATACATTGGGAGTCGAAACTTATTGGTATAAAAGGAGTTAGAGGGGTTGGTAAAACAACTGTATTATTACAAAAGTTGTTTGATTTAAATTTGCCTACGAATGAAGCAATTTTTATTTCACTAGACGATTGGTTTTTTACGCAACATACTTTAGTAGAAACTGCTGAATATTTTATTAAACAAGGGGGTAAGGTTTTATTTATAGATGAAGTACATAAATATCACAATTGGGCTTTGCAAATAAAAAACCTATATGATTGTTATGATTTAAATATTGTATTTACAGGGTCAAGCATTATTGATATTGCCAAAGAAGAAGGCGATTTGAGTAGGAGGGCTGTGATGTATAAAATGTATGGTTTGTCGTTTAGAGAGTATTTGAATATTGAGTATAAATTTGATTTTAAGGAGCTTGAATGGAGCGATTTAACAAACACAAGTAGCACCAATTTAATAGATTTATTCCCAGAAGATTTTAAGCCTTACAAGTATTTTAATGCGTATTTAAAAAGTGGGTATTATCCTTTTTTTAAAGAAGGGAAAGATGTGTATTATACTAAAATTCAGCAAGTTATTCGTCAAGTGGTGGAATATGATATGGCTGAACTTAAAGGTTTTGATATTCGCAATGCAAAGAAAATGTTGCAATTATTAGGTGTTATAGCTCAAAATGTTCCATTTAAACCTAATGTGCAAAAGTTGGCCGAAAAGA
>JBEAZU010000176.1:0-4466 GCA_041169945.1 Bacteroidota bacterium | reverse complement strand
TCTTTGTAGGAAATACGACTAAATTGTTTAGCAATTCAAGTGGTGCAAGTGGTAATGTATTCAATAACATTACCTTCAAAAAAACAGGCGGTTCGGTTATTTTAAGTAGTTCTATTACGGTTAATGGTACCTTAACCATGACCGGTGGTACCATGGTGTTGGGCGCACGTAACTTAACCCTTGGGGCTTCCGCAACTATTGCTGGTGGAGGAGCTTCAACCTACATTCAAGCAGATGGTATCGGAGCGGTGATTAAAAATCTTAGTGCTGGAGCCATAGGGACCACTTATGTTTTCCCTATCGGGGATGCTAGTAACTATACCCCATTGGTATTTACTTTAGGCAGTGGTACCTTGACTGGAGGTGCTTCTATTGCCGTAAACCTTAAAAATGTGAAAGACCCAAATTTGGTAACCACTACTGCTTATATCAACAGGTATTGGGAAATTGTTCCAACGGGTATTTCAAGTCCTGTATACGATGTCATGTTGCAATACAGCCCTGCCGATGTGGTGGGTGACGAATCTACTTTAACCATAGGAAAGTATTCAACAGCCACTGCGAAACCTTGGAACTATGGGTATATGTATGGAACTTGGGGCTTAGATGAAGCAAACAATATTTTATCATGGACTGGCATTACTTCTTTTAGCCGTTTCACGGCATTGAAATTTGCCACGCCACTTCCTGTGACATTTGTTAATGTGGAGGCTCAATTAATTGGTAGCGATAAGGTAATCGTTTCGTTTGCTACTGCGCAAGAAGTAAACAATGATTATTTCGTCATCGAAAGTGCTGTAGACGGTATAAACTTCGAAGAAATCGGTAGGGTGAAAGGGGCAGGTACTGTGAATGCGTTAAGTAAATATAACTTTGTAAGCACATTAACTACTCATGAATACTTCAGGATTAAACAAGTTGATTTTGATGGAGGATTTGCTTATTCAGATGTATTTAAATTGAATATGGCTGGCACAACTGGTGAAACCCATTTTGAAGTATATCCTAATCCATGTTCTCAAAGCGAAGAATTGTTCTTGTCGTACCATAGTCAATTTGAAAATACCGTAAATGTAGCTATCATTGATTTAACGGAGAAAGAACATTACAATGCAAACCATGACCTCAACTATAAAGGGGTATTACAAATTCCTTCGACTACCATTGCTACTTTACCTTCCGGTATATATACGGTGATTGTAAAAGGGCAAGACCAAGTGTATGCCTATAAGTTGCTGGTGTTATAATATGGCATGATGCCAAACCAAAAAAGGAGTTTCGATAGCATCGAAACTCCTTTTTTGGTTTAGGTATTATTGCTTAGGGTTAGGTTATAGCAGGCTCTCTAACCTGCTTCCATTTGCCTATTTTAGCAAACGATATTGCCTATATACCGTGCTTACTCTAACACCTGTGTTTGCGTACAGGCACACGTTTTGTTAGGGCAGTAAATCTTTTTAATTGTAATGCATTCTTAAAATTTCTTGATAGTCTGTTGGGTTATGTAACCAAGGAATATGTCCGCAATTTTTGATTTCACATACTTTCGCTGTTGGGAAACGATTAATTACGAAGTCTTTGCTTGACTTATAGATATCTTGGTCTCCATAAATTAGCGTGATGTTGAATTTTGGGTTTTCTTGTTTCATCAAAATAGGATACCTTAAAATTGCTGGTCTAGTTTTATTGATAGGTGCAGATTTTAAATTCCCAAAGTCTATTCCCAATGCTTCCGTTTTCACGAAGTCTTCATTGTAATTTTTCATTACTTGTTTAAAAAGTCTTTTGTAAGCATTGTCACTACCAAGCATGCCCAACATGTTGTTCATTCCCATTTTTATCCACTGACCCGAAGTACATTTTGATTTGTTCAGCTGCATCACTTCTTTTTCTGTTTGCTTCCATTCTATTCCTGTTCCTGATCCCGGACAACATAGCAATAGGCTCAATAAATTTTCAGGACGTTTGTCTGCATATATTTGAGCATAAAGCCCACCCCATGAATGTCCCCAAAGATGAAATTTTTGGATGCCATAATATTTAGCGATAGCATCAACATCTGTTATATAGGCATTCATGGAATAATCCTTGCTTTTGCAGGGTGATTTTTTTGTTCCTCTTTGGTGAAAGGTGATCAATTGAAAACTGTCTTTTAAAATTGCTACCACCTCTAATAGGTCGCTTGGAAAGCCAGGACCACCATGCAACAATATAATTGTTTCCTTGTTTGGGTTTGGATAGATGCTTGAGAAAAGTTTGTCACCTTTGTTGTCGATTAAATTTGTCATTATTTGTTTTTTTAATACGTTTGATTGCGCACTAGCATTGCCCCAAAGCGCAATCAACACTACTATTGAAATTATTTGCTTCATTTTGATAATTGTTTAAATTATTTGATGATGCAAATTGTAACTATTAAAAAACAAAGCTGTTATCATTTGATAAAATCGTCTAACACTTGATTAAAGCTCTTCTTAACCTGCTAAAAGAAACATTGGTGACCCCCAAATAAGAGGCAATGATATTATGTGGAATAATATTTTCCAAGTTTGGGTATTGTTTGCGGAGTTCGAGCAGTCTTTCTTTAGCGCTATAGGAACGGAAAACAACTTCATTATAAAAAGTTTTAGATAATTCTGCTTCAATTGTTTTTTGTCCAAATTCTTGAAACTCCCTGTTGCTATATCTTAGATTATTCAACTCAATTACAGGTATTTCGGCCAATACTATAGCGGTTAAGCTCTGGAGGCTGAAAATATTTTTTCCCTTATTGGTTCGGGCAAAATGCGGCGTAATTATAGATTGACCCATATAAAATCCTGTAGTTACAATTTCGCCCTTCTCTGAGATATTGTAACGATGGGTAACTCCGTCAATCAAAAAGTATTCAAATTCGTTTCTTTTTTGCTCCTGAAAAATGTCTTTGTTTTTTGGGTATTCTTTAATAACAGATTTGTCCCTAAACAATTGCTTGGAAACAGTAGAACTGATGCCAAAGTGAGTTAATATGTTGTCTAAGCGGTCTTTCATTTATGTTTGGTGTGCTTGCTATAGTATTTTATTAACGAATACGTGTTTTTCTCAACTAAGTGTCTAGAAGCAAATATAAAGCATTATTTTAATCTATACTTCCGCTATTACAACCATTGGTTAAGTTCAACCTCACCCCATAAAAAAAGCAGGCTCTCTAACCTGCTTCCATTTGCCAATTTTTAGCAAACGATAAGTATATAACACAGCGCTACCAATGGTTAAGCTTGTCCGCCTTAGGAGGATTTAAATGAGTTCTTCCCGAACAGGGTAGTTTGGCTTGCAGTCACCATGAAGCTTTTTGTTAGACATTGTACTTTTGTTTTTTCTTTATATACTTGAATCATTATGAAATTGTACGATAAATATCCAAAACTCAAAGAAATGGATTTTTGTCAAAAGCAAACGCATTAAAACAGCAGCATACTTCATTTACTGATTCATTCCTCTGATTGAATATATACATCGACTTTCTCCTTCTCTATGATATAGTTTTATAGGTTAAATGCTGATCTTAATAAAGGTTGTATTCTAATTGTTTATTTGTTTTTATAATAAAAGTCAATTCCGATTGCAGCATTCTCTAATGCCGAATCAACATGATCGCGATTGGCCAATTTGTTAAAACCTGTTTTACAATTTGGATAATAAGTGGACAGGAGGTGATTCCATTTTTCTGCTCTAATCATAGTTGAATCTTCCAGTTCGCCATAACCAATAAAAACCAAATTATTGATTGCCGAATTACTTGCTCTGGTAGCTGTTTCGTATTGAAATATAAGTTCATTGTCGTACCAAGAAGAAGGACTCAGTGAGATGTAATTGTTAAATACGTTTGGGTGTTTGGTAAAAAAAAAGCAGGTTAATAATCCGCCATAAGAATGCCCCATCAGGGTTCTACTTTTAGCAGTGGTATCAACTGAAAAGTAGCTTTCAATTTTAGTTATAAGCTCTAATTCAATAAATTTTGAATAATTTTCACTTCCTCCTTCTCCATCTGAAGTGACAGTTGGAGTAAAATCCTTGTCTCTTCCATTTAATCCATTATTGTTTATTCCTACAATGATAGCATTTTGTTTACTGTATTTAGCACTTTTTTCTTCTGTAAACTTAGCTATTTGACTATAGGACATGTTTGGCCAATTAGCATCTAATACATAAATTGTTTCGTAGGTTAAGTTGGCATCATAGTTTTCAGGCAACACCACCCAAATACCATAGTTCGAACCAGTATTATTGGAGAGTATGGAAAATTCTTTGACTTTATTTTGCTTTATTTCTTCCTTTTTACAGGAATTGAGTAAAAGTGATAGTACAATAAAGAAGTAAAAGAATTGTCTTTTTTGTGTTATTTTCATTTTGAGTCTTGTTTTTTGTAAAAGAATTTTTTGTGTTATGGCAGTCATCTCATATTAGCGAGTATCGCGGCATTACGC
>JBEAZU010000175.1:0-12890 GCA_041169945.1 Bacteroidota bacterium | reverse complement strand
TCAACCCAGCGTATGCCGGAAGCAGGGATGTATTGAACTTATCGGCTTTGTACCGACACCAATGGGTAAACATAGAAGGCGCGCCTCGCACCATCACTTTTGCCGCTGACGCCCCCATGTTGAATGAAAAAATTGGTTTGGGTGTCATTGCCAATTACGATCAAATTGGATACACCACCACCACAGGTATTTTTGGACAATTGGCTTACCGATTACGATTCTCCAAAAAAGGTACCTTGTCGTTTGGTGCCTCTTTTGGAGCACAACAATACCGCATTGACATGAGTAATTTGAATTACAAAATACCAGGACAAACCGCTGCCGATGCCACCTTCGACAATAATGTAAGCAAATGGAATCCTAATATTGGATTAGGGCTATACTATGCCACTGACAAAGCCTATATTGGTTTATCGGCACCGCATGTATTAAACAACAGTTTAAACAATGCTAGTTTTGGCATAAGTTTTAAAGAAAACTCAGGCAATGCGAGCCAGTACAGGCATTATATGTTGGCCGCAGGATTTGTAAGTCATATTTCTTCGGCTTGGATTATTAAACCTTCCACCTTAATTAAAGCTGTAAGTGGCGCACCATTGCAGTTTGACATCAACGCCAATTTTTGGTATTATGATTTCATAGGTTTTGGGGTTTCCTATCGAACCACCGATGCACTCGTAGGCATGATAGAGCTACAACTCAATCCTGAAATAAGAATTGGCTATGCCTATGATTATTCGACCAATGGCTTAAACAGTTTTAATTATGGTTCTCATGAAATCATGCTCCGCTATGAATTAGGTGCTAGGAAATCAAAAATGTTAACCCCAAGATATTTCTAAGAACAGTGAAATGAAAAATACCCAATCTTTATTTATTGCAGTACTATTTACTTTGATGGCTCCATTAGTATCGGCACAAAGTTTATTATTAAAGAGTGCTAAAAAATCATTCCATCATTTTCATTATGTGAGAGCGATGGATTTGTATGAAAAAGTAATCATGGCCGACAGTGCCAACATTGAAGCTTTAACCAATTTATCGCATTGTTATGATAAATTAGAAGACACCAGAAACCAAAACAGGATTTTGAGCAGGCTCTATACCTTAAAAGCCTTGTCGCCTGAGCTGATGCAAAAATATGCTTTTGTATTGGCTGAAAATGGTGATTACGAAAAATCATTGGCCATTTACGCAAGCTTAAAAGACCCGAAATCTGTGGCCTTTGCTGCTGCCTATCAAAACATAAAATCATTTTACCGTGATTCGACTAATTATAAAATTTATGATTTAAAAGACCTCAACAGCGACCAGTCGGATTTTAGCCCTACCCAATTTGGAAAAGGTTTTGTGTTTGTATCTGCACGTGCACATCACCATTCCCATAACAAAGCTTTTGCCTGGAACAACTCTCCATTTTTGAATTTGTACTACGTAGATACTTTAAAACTAGGCAAAACTCGCTACCAAACCATGATCAAAGAAGATTATGTATCAGAAAACCATTTGGTATTGGCCAGCACTGAACACGACCAATTTCATTCGGATGTGACAGAGTTCAATCCTAATGACACCAGAACCCATGGTAACCATACCCCAAAGAATTATAATTTGGCCTTTCAAAATGGCTCCATCAAATCATTTGGCAAACAATTGAACACCAAATTTCATGAAGGCCCAGTGGCTTTTAGTACCGATTATAAAACCGTCTATTTTACCAGAAGCAATTACCACAAAGGAAAATACAGTAAAAGTACTGAGGGTATTAATAAACTTAAAATATACTCGGCAACGGTAACACAAGATTCGATATGGGACAATATTACCCCCATGAATTTCAACAGTGATGAATATTCTTGTGGCTCCCCTTCGATCAGTAAAAACAATAAGGTATTGTTTTTTGTATCAGATCAACCAGGTGGTTTTGGCGGCAAAGACATCTATTATTGTAAATGGGAACAAGGTGCATGGAGTAATCCAGTAAATATGGGAAGCCGCATCAATACCCCCGACAATGAAATGTTTCCTCACATTGGCCCTGATAGCATCTTGTATTTCTCCTCTGATGGCATCCCTGGCTTAGGAGGTTTGGATGTGTTTCAAGTAGATTTAAACAAGGAGACAGACAAAGTGACCAATATGGGTTTCCCATTAAACTCTAACAAAGATGATTTTGGCATCATGTTGTATCCTGACAATGCCAGCGGCTATTTCAGTTCAAATAGAAAAAAACAAACCCACGATGATGATATCTATTTCTTCAAAAGAGATTTCAAATTGCTCTTAAAAGGAAAAATCACCGACAAAAACACGAAGAAGAAAATTGCCTATGCCTATGTTTTCATCAAAGATGAGAAAGGGCAAATCATTGACAGTGTACAATCGGACAAAAATGGCTATTATAATTCAAATGCCATTAGCACCAACCATGAATACAAATTATGGGTAAAACGTCCGGGATTTTATGCCGACAGTATGGCATTCAATACCAAGAAAAACACGGCCAACGATTCCGTAATCAAGGACTTTGCATTGAAAAGAAGTAATTTAAGGGTAGAAGGTTATGTGATTACCTCCGACACCAAACAACCCTTGACCAATATCCCTGTGGAGCTGTTTGACGATTGTAATAAGCAAACCGTGAAAGTAATGACCGATGCCAAAGGGTTTTATTCTTTGGCTTTAAAACCCAATTGCTGTTATGTCATCAGCACCGTATTGCCCAACTGTGGTGATTTAACGACCAAAGCAGATGCAACCCAAATCCACAAAGATGTGTATCGATTAGACCTATCGGTTTTATGTAAAGGCGATATCATTAAAATTGACAACATCTATTACGACTTAGACAAATGGGAAATCAGACCAGATGCCGCCAAAGAATTGGATAAATTATTGGCCTTGTTTAAGATGTATCCCGAACTAAAAATAGAGCTTCGTTCGCATACCGACTGTAGAAGTTCGGCCAAATCAAACCAAATTTTATCGGATAGAAGGGCTAGAAGAGCTGCCGAATATTTAGTTTCTAAGGGCGTAAAAAAATCACAGATTATTGGCAAAGGTTATGGTGAAAAATTATTGGTCAACAACTGTAGTTGTGAAGATAACAACATTAGCAAACCTTGCTCGGAAGAAGAGCATCAATTGAACAGAAGAACTGAAATTGTGATTTTAGGGGTTGGATCCTTCTCTGAAGAAAAACACCGCTTAAAAGTTCATGCGATGTGTCATGAATAAGGGTATAGGCATGGTTTAAAAGCCATGCCTATACAAAAATTAATGCTGTAAAACCTCCTCCACAGCCGTCACGTCTACCAACATGGGTTCGCCATCGATGATGGCAGACAACACCACTTTTGTTAATTCATTGACCAACATAGGGTCATATTTGGCACGTACTTTTACATAGTTTTCGGTAAAGCCATGCATCATGCCGTTGTCGCCAATTTCTTCTTCAAACAACACGGTAGCCATTTTGCCTAAATTTTCTTCATAAAAAGCTCGGCGTTTCTTTTCAGACAAAGTCCTTAACATGGTCGTACGACGTTGACGTTCGGCCAAAGGCACCACGCCCTCTAAGTGAATGGCCGCGGTATTGTCGCGTTCAGAATAGGTAAATACATGTAAATAAGAAACATGCAAGCCATTTAAAAACTGGTAGGTTTCTACAAAATCTTCTTCTGTTTCGCCCGGAAAACCCGTGATCACATCAACCCCCACACAACAGTGCGGCATTAAGTTTTTGATTTGAGCAATGCGTTCCACGTACAATTCACGTTGGTAACGACGACGCATGAGTTTCAATATTTTATTGCTGCCCGATTGTAAAGGAATGTGAAAATGAGGCACAAACTTATGGGACGCCGACACAAAAGTAATGACTTCATCGGTGAGCAAGTTGGGTTCGATAGAAGAAATCCTAAACCGTTCTATGCCTTCCACCACATCTAAGGCTTTTACCAAATCTAAGAAGCGTTCTTTTCGTTCGCCATTTTGCAAGCCAAAGTCACCGATATTCACCCCTGTGAGCACCACCTCTTTGGTATCTGTTAAGCCAATTGCTTGGGCCGTTTTTACAATATTGGCAATGGTATCGCTACGGCTTTCGCCACGCGCCAAAGGTATGGTACAAAAAGTACAGCTATAATTACAACCATCTTGCACTTTTAAAAAAGTACGGGTACGGTCGTTGATGGCATAAGAAGTATTGAAAGTAGTGGCTTTGTTGATGTCTTGGGCAAATACCTGAGGACTTTCTTTTTTGGTGAAATCGTCTAAAATATCTAAGAGTCTAAATTTTTCGGAAGCACCAAGTACGGCATCTACGCCTTTGATGTCGGCAATTTCTTGTGGTTTCAATTGGGCATAACAGCCCACAATGGTGACAAAAGAATGGGGGGAAATCTTCTTCGCTTCTTTCACAATTTTCTTGCATTTCTTATCCGCATTTTCGGTAACAGAGCAAGTATTGATTACGAATATATCTGGACTTTCATTAAACGCCACCTTTTCATAGCCGCGATCTTCAAATAACCTCGCAATGGTAGAGGTTTCAGAAAAGTTTAATTTACATCCTAACGTATAAAAGGCGACTTTTTTCATCATATTCCAATAAAATTCAGCAAGCTTAAGCTGAAGGCTACAAATTTACAATCATTTATTTAGATAATCTTGAAATAAGACTTGTAAATATGCTTTACCTGCAGACAAATCCTCCGGATGGGCGATGGCTTCTTCGGTAATCAATGCCCTGTTACCAATATTGTCATAATAGATCGTTGCTTTAGGGCTGAGGTAGCCAAAACCATTATTGAAACTATAATACGCAAACGGAGTCCTAGAAGCATTAAACAAATCATTGCTAAACGTATACTGACTTGTGGGCAGATTTAATTGTGTCAATACACTAGCCGCCAAATCGGTTTGGGAACAAATGGCGGTAATGGTAGTATCTTTGACATGCAAAGCCCCTCCTAGCCAAAGCATAGGGATATGAAATTTCTCTTTGTCATGATTGGGACTATCACCGGGCATACGGTGCCCATGGTCGGCAGTGATAATGACCAAAGTATTTTTCCACCAAGCCGTTTTTTTCGCTTTGGCTATAAATTCCCCAATGCTTTTATCGGTATACCAAGCCGCATTTTTAAACAAGGTTTCGGTATCAGTTCCTTTGAAACGAGGGGCAATAGGAATCTCAAAGGGTTCGTGGTTACTTAAGGTAAACAAGGTATTGAAAAAAGGGGCTTTGGTTGATTGTAAATCGTCCAATAGTTTGTTCAACACAATATGGTCGTGCACCCCCCATTTGGAGTTGTAAAATTTTGCGTCAAAATCTGCTTTGGAAACCGTATGTTGAAATCCTCCCCCTAAGACATAGGATTTCAAATTAGCGAATTCCATTTCACCGCCATAGTAGTACGCAGTAGTATAGCCTGCTTGTAGCAGATCTTTGCCTAAGTTGGGCAAGCGCGCCGATTTATGGTTGTCGAAAATAATGCTCGTGGTGGGTTGAGAAGGATAGCCACTTAAAATTGCGGTCATGCCTTTGTCGCTACGGTCACCTGAAGCGTAGCAATTGCTAAAGAATACGCCTTCTTTGCTTAAGGCATCGAAATGAGGTGTCACCTCTTTTAAACCGTTTTGCACCCCTATAAATTTAGAAGAAAAGCTTTCCACAATAATCAACAAGACATTGGGTTTGGGCGTATTTAACACCTGTACATGCTTGGTCGAATCGGTGGCATACAGTTGCGCCATCAGGGCATCTGCTTCGGCTTCAGGTAAGCGCACGAATGGATTAACGGTTTGGTAATTTTTTTCGGTAATGGCATAACAAATATTCCAGCAAGGATTCACCGCTGCATTGTTGGCAAAATAATCGGTGGTAAAATACACGGCACTGGCATTGATAGGAATTTGCTGTAATCCGCCCCTGGCGGGAATAATAAGAGCAGCCGTTAAAAACACTAAAATACCTGCTTGAAGATACGACTTACTAAGAAACCCCTCAATGTGTGGCATCAAAACGGTATTGATCAAATACTTAAAACCAAAATAAGAGACTAGCCACAAAATTGTTAACATCACCAAGGGCGAGGACCAAACCGATGCAATCATTTCTGTGGGTGCGGAGAGGTATTTAAAAGCAGTACCATCAATTCTAAAACCCCAAGCTTTATACAACTCCATGTCTGCAATAATCACAAAACTGGTCACCAGCAACACAATCGCATTGTAGCCTTTGAGTACCTGCAGGGCATAGCGCTTGGCGATGATGCTTCCCAACACAAAGAGTAAACCCGGCACAATGGTCAGGTAACTGGCAAAGGACAAATCTAATTTTAGGCCATTCAAAAACACCCTCCAAAAGGTTGAAAATGACAATTCCCATGTTTTATCAAAATGATAAACCATAAAGATTACCTTATTCACCACAAAATAGCCTATCCAAAAAGACCAATAATATAAAAAAGCGACGATGTTTTTCAATAGATTATCATTAATTAGAAATGGTAAAGTTAAACAAAATTTCAAATTGAAAAACGAATGTCGTCCTTAGCTTTGATTTAATTTCAATAAACAAAACTAATCCATCAAAAATGTGCTGCACCAGCACTTAGGGACCTTAGCCATTTGCAAATCAATGGAATCAATGGAATCAATAAGCCAATAGGCCCTGACAATGGTTTTATGCATGCGAGTCACTGACAATCACGCATTCAAATATCTTGCGCAAAACACGAATTTTAGTTATCCATTCGCACTTCTTGCTTTTTGTTTAGTGAAATTACATTTATGTAAACCATTTATGAAAATTAATTTAAATATTTGTAGCATCAAATGCTAACAAGCGCTATTCATTACGCTAAAAAACATGATTATGAAACCGTTCAAAACCATCTGTCTATTGTATGCCTTATTGGTATCGAGCCATTTTATAGCGGCGCAAACCATAGAAAAAGAACATGTGACCGAAGAGCTCACCATTCGTCCAAATTATAAAAACATCATTGGTTATTATACCACCTGGGAATGGTACAAAAGAAGTGGCCTCACGGCACCACTTCAAATGGATTTTTCGAAATACACCATCATCAACTATTCATTTTTTAAAGCAGACAAGGAAGGGCAATTGACCGGGTCGGATGCCTGGGCCGATTCGATATTGTTAAGAGGTTTGTTTGATTACAATGAGGCCATTCAACCAGCCTATATCAAAAACACCTCCCTCATTGACTTGGCCCATGTGGCAGGCACCAAAGTAATGTTGTCTTTAGGTGGATGGGGATCGTGTGAAAACTTTCCGATGGTGGCTGCCGACCCCGTAAAAAGAGCCAACCTTGCCCACCATTGTGTAAGAGCACTTGCCAACTATGGCTTTGATGGCATAGACATGGATTGGGAATTTCCGGGTTCGGCCGCCATCAATGGCACTGCTGCCGACAAAGAAAACTTCACCTTGATGATGAAGGCCATCCGTGATTCTATAGACCATTATGGCAACCAAATTGGGTATAAATTTTTACTTACGGGCGCCTTTGGCCCTCATGAAGTCTTTAACCAATACATTGAATGGGAAAAACTAAATGAGTTCATGGACTTTTTTAACCTCATGACCTACGATTTCAATGGGGGCTGGAGTGCCAATGCCTCCCACAATTCTCCCCTTTATGCGCCAGCCAAAGGAGATACCAATGCGTTCGCCAATACTTTTGAAAGACTTACCGTAAAATATAAAGTACCCGCAGAAAAAATAAACATGGGCGTTGGTTTTTATGGCCGTTCCTTGATGGGAAAACCTGGGCATAAAATATCGCTCTACGACACCGCACATACAGGCTTGGCCGATTCTATTACCTTTGTGCCCGAGTTGGGCGGGTCTTTGTATTGGAACTTGCTACTGAACAAAGATAAATTTGAAGACCATTGGGATGACAAAGCACAAGTACCTTACTTGATTGGGAAAGGTGATGTAAACACTTTTGTGTCATACGACAACCCTAGGTCTATTCAATTAAAAGCCGATTATGTAAAACAACACGACGGCGCCGGACTCATTATTTGGGAAATATCGGGAGATGTTGTCGAAAAAAAGGCAGGGCTTGGCATCATTGGCAGCACACCTTTGATTGATGCCATCAATGATAGATTTTTAACTCCCAAAAAACGCAGTATTCCCAAAAGACGCACCGAAGCCAAGGTGGTAAAAGTGAAAAAAGAAAAAGGTTGGAGAGAAAATATCATCAAACAAAACTTAAAAAAACTAGGCAGTCATCATTAGGAAGCAATAAAGCCACCAGGCCTTACCTGTTCTATACACGCGATAGGCTTTGAATACTAGGTGGAGAAGGGTATGGCAAAGTGGTGCGTGATGTTAATGGTTTAATATATGAATACTATTGAGTAGTATTGATAAAAACACTTAAGCATATACGAGCGATATACTTAAGTTTTAGATGAAATTTCGTATCCCTATTCGTTATGCCTCATTGTAGGACGACCGAACAACCATCAACATTTGGTTTACAATCGGACAACAAATGCCAACGCTTCGCAAAATTAAAAGAGCTGTTTTGCCACCACACAAGCCGACCCAAAAACAGCACATTTAATTTTACCCGACCGCACCACGACATTACGAACATTGTGGACAAAGACCAGAAAGGGTGAAATTCATTTCGCTGATAATGTATTTTTTAGGCATTTTAAAAGTCGGCTCTACATCTTCAAGACAAGTTACAGACTTACATTTTTGGCAGCTAAAATGAATATGGTTGTGGTTGTGCTTTTCCGAACAACTATGACAACCTGCATACTTGACAACACCATCTACATTGACAACTTTGTGTATCAGCCCTTCAACAGTCAAGCGTTCCAAGACACGATAAATTGTAACCCTATCGCAAAGACCATTGGTAGCGGACTGAATTTCTGTATGTGACAATGCAACAGGCGAGTTGGCTATTAGCTCTTGTATTTCAGTTTTGGCGGTTGTATTTCTTACAGTCTTCATCTTTTTTTCAATTTTATAATGCAACACTGTTGCATTTACAAAGATAATGATTACTTTTGCAACATTGTTGCGTTAAGATAAATTATTTTCAAATGATACCACAAACATTTAAAGACTGGACAAACTGCATTGTAAACGACTGCAAAATTAACCTTACAAAGGATTTTGCACATCAACGCTTGGCAGTTTATAAAGACAATCGAAATGCAGAAACACAAAAATTCATCTCTCTTTATGGCGAACACCATCTTTCAAATATTATTAATTGGCTAGAAAAAATCAAAAATAATGAACACTACTAAAATCAATAAAGCAGACTTAATAGGTATTTTAAGTTCATCAATTTGTTTGGTGCATTGCGTAGCTACGCCTCTATTGATAGCATTTGGAGCGGGTTTTATAACAAATCCATTTTTCAAATATCTCTTCTTAATTATCTCTTTTGTATCAATTTTTAAAGCAACCGAAAATATAACCAGCAAGAAAATATCACTTCTACTTTGGATTTCGTTTTGGGGCTTTTTGTTTTCTACATTATTTCAAGAAGAGTATGAATGGTTGCATTATTCGGGATATTTATTTGCAATCCTAATTATTATTGGACACATTCTAAACATCAAACATTGCAGTGAATGCTCAAAACAAAACGAAAATGAAAATTAGATTATTCAACATAATAACGTTTTGTTATTGCTGCACATTAGCACCAAGTTGTAATCATTCGCACCAAAGTGAGAGTTTGCAAGATGGCGATTTATTATTTCAAGACCTTAATTGTGGCGAGTTGTGCAATGCCATTGAAGCCGTTACAGAAGGCGTAAATGGTAAAGATTTTTCGCATTGTGCAATTGTGGTAAAAATCAACGACACATTGAAAGTCGTTGAAGCTATTGGCGACAAAGTGAAGGTAAATTCATTGAAGAACTTTTGTGAAAGAAGTGGCGACACTTCAACAATTAAAAACGTAACCATAGCAAGAGTAAAACACAATTATGAACCTTTAATAACAAAAGCGACTGCATTTGCAAAACAGCAAATAGGACAACCTTACGATAATGAATTTTTGTTAGAAAATGGCAAATGGTATTGTAGCGAACTATTGTATCAATCATTTAAAGAAGCCAATAATCAAACTGACTTTTTTGAATTGGAACCAATGACTTTTAAAGACCCAAAAACAAAAACATTTTTTCCTGCTTGGGTTAACTATTACAAACAACTAAACACACAAATTCCAGAAGGGAAACAAGGTATAAACCCTGGTCTGATTTCACTTTCAGACAAAATTCAAATCATAAAATTAGAAAGTTTCAAATGACAACAACCGCAACAAAAAAATTACCAGTAACCGTTCTTAGCGGTTTTTTGGGAGCAGGAAAAACAACTTTGCTCAACCACATTTTGCATAACAAAGACGGCTTAAAAGTAGCCGTAATTGTAAACGATATGAGTGAAGTAAATGTAGATGCAAGACTTGTGAATGAGCAAAATGTGCTATCACGAACCGAAGAAAAATTAGTGGAAATGAGCAACGGTTGTATCTGTTGCACTCTTCGGGAAGACTTGATGATAGAAGTGGAGAAATTGGCTAATGAAGGACGATTTGATTACTTGCTTATTGAAAGCACAGGTATCAGTGAGCCTGTTCCTGTTGCTCAAACATTCAGTTTTGTGGACGAAGAAAAAGGAATTGACCTTTCAAAATTTAGTTACATTGATACAATGGTTACGGTGGTGGACTGTCTCAATTTTTTTAATGATTTTGGGACAAACGAATTGTTGGTTGACCGCAAGCTAACTGATATGGAAGGTGATTATAGAACCATTGTAAACCTATTGACCGACCAAATAGAATTTGCCAATGTTATTATTCTAAACAAAACAGATTTAGTGGACGATAAAACGGTTGGACTTTTGAAAGCATCTATTCAAAAACTAAATCCAGGTGCAAAAATAATTACTTCCAATTTTAGTAAAGTAGCACCAAGCGAAATTTTAAACACAAAACTTTTTGACTTTGAAGAAGCACAATCTTCGGCTGGTTGGCAAAAGGAATTGGAAGGCGGAACACATACACCCGAAACAGAAGAATACGGAATTTCATCTTTCGTATTTAGAAGCCAAAAACCTTTTCACCCAGAACGATTTTGGAAATACATCAATGAAGAATATCCGAGCAGTATAATCAGAGCCAAAGGACTTTTTTGGCTGGCATCAAGGCCAGACGATGCAATTAATTTTAGTCAAGCAGGCGGTTCTTCAAGACTTGAAAAAGCAGGCGTTTGGTGGGCAAGTATGACTTTTAATGAGCGGTTAAAATACCAATCGTTTGCCGACAACCGAGAATATATTGAAAGTAAATGGAGTAAGCAATGGGGAGATAGAATGAACGAATTGGTATTTATTGGACAAGACATTGAAAAAGAAAAAATGATAGCAGACCTTGAAAAATGTTTGTTGCAGGACAGCGAACAACTACAATTTGAAAGTAAAAAGGGATTTGCCGACCCCTTCCCGAAAGACATTTAACTTGAAAATGTGCCACCGCTTTTGGTGGCACATTTGCTTTTTCCCAACAGCACAAGCCAACGCTAAAAAAAGCAAAAGAGCCACCAAGCCAAAGCACCAGGACAGCAGTAGCCACAGATAAACAAGCCTAGACCGAAAAGGACAACGAAGGCATAACACGGGTTTGGCAAAAGTGGCGGTTCAGTGCTTCGTATGACAGTTTTTCTTATATTTGAAGTTCGGTTCTTCGTATGAAATTTAGTGGTAAAAATCGCCACCTTCGCCAAGCCCGAAAACGTTATATGCAAGTGTATAAGACGAAACGAATATCTAGCTAATTCTAATAGTTTAAATTAAAACATCTGAAATGTATTCGAAATATTTGTATTTAACAGAAGTTGAATGGTATATGAACTGGGTAAATGGTGGTGAAGTGCCTATAAAACTTGCCAGTCGTTATAAAAGCAATACTCGAAATGGAATATTAACTCCTGATGAAAATCAAATACATGAATCGAAAACCGACTTAAACAGTTTGATGCCATTCATAAAGTTTGAAGAAAATTTTGACTGTAAAAATATTAACTTCAAAAATATTACAATTAATGGTGTAAATCTTCCATCAATTGAAAATGCTAAATTATACAAAGAGGATGGTCTCATTTTGTCCTTTTGTAACACTGAATCTGAAGCAATAGCAAAAAAGTTTGAAAAAAAAGTTTGCGTCAAGATTTTAGACATAAATAAGTTAAAAGAATCATTCGATAAACAAATTGGATGCGAAGGAATTATGGAGAATTGTCAATATACAAATTCACATGAGAGAAATCATTTTCTCAAATCGAATTTAGATGAATGGCAAAATGAGTTTCGAATATTTTGGAAAAGTAATAATGAAAAATATTTAAAAGTTCCTCAAGACATAGCAGTATTAGTTAAAACATACATTTAAACAGAAATAAAACCACCTATAACATCAAACTTACTCATCATGCGGTTTGTGCTTCGGTGGACGCTTCGACGCTTTGATTTCGAAGTTAATCCTTTATATTCACTTCGGTGGAGGGCCACTTGCTCAAGCACCGCAACGTCAGGCTGTGAAAAAAATAGATTTTAAAGGCTTTAGATTTCATTATTTGAAAATTACTACTAAAGGATTATTGACATCTTTTACATGTTTGGCAAATGGATAGATTGGGGCGTGATTTGAGAGATGTTTTAAATACAATTCATTTTTTTACTGTCAATAAAATAACAATTCATTTTGAATGCCAAGGTTTATCAACCTTAGATAAAGACGGAAAAGAAAATGCTATTTCTAAAATGATGATTGCAATTTTAGGTACTGTTGGAGAAATGGAAAGAA
>JBEAZU010000174.1:0-20771 GCA_041169945.1 Bacteroidota bacterium | reverse complement strand
CAACAGCAAATGAAGCCTTCCTTGAGATGTCAAAGATGCCGGCAATCATTAAAAACAAACCTACTAAAGCAAGTATTACTAATGTGATCATAATGACTTATTTTGTTACAATATTGGTATTTATTACTTTCAATAATTGGGTCACGTCTCCTTGTGTTAAATCCAAAAAGAATTGAGGATAAACGCCTGTGACAATGACAATGGCAGCGATAGGTACCAGTACTGCAAATTCAGTAATGGTTAAGTCTGTAAAGTTTTCAGTGATGGTATTGACTTCTCCTAACATGACGTTTTGATACATTTTCAACATATACACCGCACCAAGAATAATGGTTAAACCTGCTACTGCGCCTAAAACGGCATGGTATTGAAAAATACCATTCAACAATAAAAACTCTCCAGGGAAACCATTGGTCAATGGCAAAGCCACAGAACCCAACATGATAATCACAAACAGTACCCCTAATTTAGGTGCTTTGTTAATAATACCCCCTAAAGAAGCGATGTCTCTTGTACCAGTTCTTGATTCAATAATATCAATGATAAAAAATAAACCTACCACGTTAATACCATGTGCAAACATTTGAATCACGGCCCCTTGTAAACTTTGTTCGTTAACTGCAAATAAACCTGCGGCAATTAAACCAACGTGTGCAATAGAAGAGTACGCAATGAGGCGTTTCATGTCTTTTTGTTGAATTGCCAACACCGATCCATATACCACTCCAATAATAGCAAGTACTATAACAATGTAGGCATTGGCATAAAAGCCTTCATTCATGATGGGCATTAACCAATGGATAACACCAAAAATACCCATTTTCAACATAATACCCGACAATAACATGGTACCCGCTGCAGGTGCTTCGGTGTAGGTATTAGGCTGCCAAGTATGAAAAGGGAAGATTGGCATTTTAATCGCAAAGGCAACAAAGAAAGCCCAAAACAACCAACATTGTTCTTGGAAAGTTAATTTTAAAGCCAGCAAATGGTTGTAATCAAAACTATGGTGTGGCTCAAAAGTGATAGGGTGAGGCACATCGGTTTGTAAATAAAGATACATGATGCCCACCAACATGCATAAACTCCCAATAACGGTGTATAAGAAAAACTTAAAGGTCACTGCAATTCTATTTTGTCCTCCCCATAAGGCAGCAATAAAATAAATTGGAATCAATGCCGCTTCCCAACATACATAAAACAACAACAAATCATTGGCCACAAATACACCCACTAAGGCACCTGACATAGCCAAAATCAAGGCATAAAAGGCGTTTGGGTTAGCATAATTGTGTTTGAAGGTGGTAAGAATTATAAGTGGCGTAAGCACTGTTGTTAACAATACCAATAACATACTGATACCACTGATACCAACATTCAAATGGGCACCTAAAGAAGTAATCCAAAAGCAAGTAAACGTTAATGTGGAAGGATCAACGAGGTATTGTTTCAATACCAAACCCGCCACTACTAATTCCACCAATGCGAAACCTAAAGCTAATTTTTTAACGCCTTCACCTTTGACAACTAACAGCAACAATGCCGCTACAAAAGGTAAAAAGAGTAAGATTAATGTCATCATCTATTTTATCAATTATACTTGAATACTATAATTACAGTTTTACTATTAAGCTATATGCCAAAATACTTATGATTCCCAATACCATGATAAATAGGTAAAAGGTCGTATGGCCAGTTTGTAGTTTGTTGAATATTCTGCCTTTGAATAAAGCAATTTTACCCAGTGAATTTACAATATTGTCAATAAGTCCTATTTCAATAAATTGATGTCCAACCCTTGATAAGGCATATAAAGGTTTTACAATTAGGGCATCATACATTTCATCTACATAATATTTATTGTAAATCAATTTATGTATTGGTGATAAATTTGCTTCTTCTGCTTCTGGAACCACCTTTTTTGAAATATACGTATTGTAAGCCACCAATATAGAAACCAATACACAAACCACAGACACAGCCATTAACATCAACTCTGTTTGGTGAGACAAATGTTGGGCTGGTGCTTTTGCTACTGAAGCCGCAAATACTGGCGCCAAATAAGTTTGCAAATAATGTTTACCACCAAATATTTCAGGGAAATTGGCATAGCCTGCTACTACAGACAATACAGCCAAAACAATCAATGGTAAGGTCATGCTGGTAGGTGATTCATGCAAATGATGTTCTTGCGCTTTGGTTCCTCTAAATTCTCCAAAGAAGGTAAGGAAGAATAAACGGAACATATAAAAGGCAGTCATTAAGGCACCAATTACTCCCAATGCCCAAAATAAAGGAGATGCCGCAAAAGCATGGGCTAAGATTTCATCTTTGGAAAAGAAACCCGACAATGGAGGAATACCAGCAATGGCAACAGTACCAATGGCAAAGGTATAAAAGGTAATAGGCAAGGCTTTTCTCAAACCACCCATTTTACGAAGATCTTGTTCTCCACCCATACCATGAATTACACTACCTGCTCCTAAAAACAACAATGCTTTGAAGAATGCATGGGTCATCACATGAAACAAGGCGCCGGTATACGCACCTACGCCCAATGCCAAAAACATATAACCTAATTGACTAACCGTAGAATACGCCAATACTTTTTTAATATCGTTTTGTGCTAAACCAATGGTTGCCGCAAAAATAGCCGTGGCAATACCCACCATGGCTACGATTGAAGACGTCACTGGAGATAAGGTATACAATATATTAGAACGTGCAATCATATAAATCCCTGCAGTAACCATGGTTGCCGCGTGGATTAATGCAGATACAGGCGTTGGACCAGCCATCGCATCTGGTAACCAAGTAAACAAAGGCAATTGTGCACTTTTACCCATGGCACCCACAAATAACAACATTGTGATGACCGTTACCACCGGAATACCGATTTCTAAAGTAGCGGCTTTAGAGAATACATCTGTAAATTCAACAGAACCAAAAGTGACAAATATGAGTGATATGGCCAATAAGAAACCTAAATCTCCCACCCTGTTCATTATAAATGCTTTTTTAGCGGCATCATTATAGTCTTGGTTTTTAAACCAAAATCCAATCAATAAATAAGAGCATAAACCTACTCCTTCCCAACCAATGAACATGATGACATAGTTAGAACCAAGCACCAACAACAACATGAAGAAGATAAACAAATTCAAGTAAGCAAAGAAACGCACAAAACCTTCGTCATCGTGCATATAGCCCATAGAGTACACATGAATTAAGAAACCTACGCCAGTGATGATCATGACCATTAAAATAGACAATGGATCCACTAAAAAGGAGAAAGGAATATCAAGTGAACCTACATGGATGAAATCAAATAATTTTACGGTCGGAATCATACCGGGTAAATCTTTGATTTCTAAGAATATCTTAAATGCAATGCCGAAGGCGGCTGCCAACATACTACTCGCCAATATACCAGCGAATGCTTTGGGCATTTTCTTATTTAATAAACCGTTAATGGTAAATCCTATAAGGGGCAATAATGGTATTAACCAAACCAACTGAATCATAATCGTGCCTATTTCTTATAATATTGAGTACTAATTTTTAAGCTTATTCAACAGGTCAATGTCTACCGAACCTGTGTTTCTGTACATCATTACAATGATGGCCAAACCTACGGCAACTTCTGCTGCGGCAACCGCCATAATAAAGAATACAAACACTTGCCCATTGGCATCGCCACTGTAAGAAGAAAAAGCAGCAAGCAATAAGTTTACTGCATTTAACATTAACTCTACAGACATGAAAATGATAATTGCATTTCGTCTTGTTAATACACCCACAATGCCGATGCAGAAAATTGCGGCACTTAGCATGAGGTAATAATTGAGTGGTATTATTTTAATTACGCTATCCATATTTTTAGTTTATTTAGTACAGGGTCCAGTGTCTTCAAAATATTTTCCCTAGACCCAGTACGCTGTACCCAATTATTTCCAGTCTTTTTTAGCCAACATTACGGCACCGATCATTGCTACTAAAAACAAGATAGAGGCCAGTTCAAATGGCAAGGCATAGTCTTTAAACAAAACCATTCCGAGGTTTTTAATTAAACCAATTTGCGTGTTTACTTCGGTATTGATAGGAACCATTACTGCTTTTTTGAAAGAAGCAACCATCACCAATAACAATAAACTTCCTGAAATCACCCCTGCAAATTTTACCAAGGTGCTTTTTTGTGGCTCTGTTTCTCCATTTAAATTCAAGAACATAATCACAAACAAAAACAAAACCATGATGGCACCCATGTACACAATAAAATTGACCGCTGCCAAAAACTGGGCATTGAACAAAATATAATGACCGGTGATACTTGTAAATGTTACCAACAAATACAAAATGCTATGGATTGGATTTTTAACCAACACCACCATTAAAGCACTCAAAATTGCCAAGAAGGCAAGGAAATAAAACATTTTATCCATGATGATACAGTCTTTCGATTAAAGGTCCTCCACCTCTTACTTTTCCAGAAGGATGGTGTTCTTTTTCCACTAATTTATCTTTACCAAATATTAAATCTTTTCTTTCGTACACCGAAGGCGCCAATTCTTCATTGGTCAAGAATATCGCTTCTTTTGGACAAGCCTCTTCGCATAAGCCACAGAAAATACATCTTAACATATTGATTTCATACATCGAAGCATATTTTTCTTCTCTGTATAATTTTTCGTCTCCTACTTGTCTTTCTGCAGAAGTCATGGTAATGGCTTCAGCCGGACAAGAAACTGCACAAAGACCACAAGCGGTACACCTTTCGGCGCCGTTTTCGTCTTTTTTAAGTACATGTAAACCACGATAGGCAGAAGCAAACAAACGTTTTACTTCAGGATACCTAATGGTAACACTTTTTCTGAAAAAGTGTTTGAGTGTTACCAACATGCCTTTCATTATCACAGGAAGATAAATTCTTTCCATGAAAGTCATTTGCGTGTTAACAACTACTTTAGATCTATTGGTTAGTGATTTCATTTTTTAAAAGCATTTATTCAAGAGGAACAAATTACTGGAAGAATAATACAACTCCACCTGTGATAACGATGTTTAAGATCGCCAGCGGAATAAGCACTTGCCAGCCTAAACGCATTAATTGGTCATAACGGAATCTTGGCACTGTCCATCTTACCCACATAAAGAAGAAGATGAATAGTAAGATTTTGGTAAACAAAGCACCAATACCAAGCACAGCCACCATGTTTTGAGACAAGCCCAAATCATTCATAAATGGGAAGTTATAACCACCGAAATAAAGCGTTGCCATTACTGCCGAAGAAATAAACATATTGATGTATTCCGCAAATAAATAGAAGCCCAATTTCATAGAGCTATATTCGGTATGGTAACCACCAACCAATTCGGCTTCGCATTCAGGTAAATCGAATGGGGTACGGTTGGTTTCAGCAAAAGAGCAAATTAAGAAAATAAGGAACCCTAGCGGTTGTTTAATGACATACCAATTCATGCCGTGTAAACCCGATTGTTGTTCGGTAATTTCTCTCATGCTTAAAGAACCTGTAATCATTACCAAAGCAATAATAGACAAGCCCATAGAAATTTCATAACTGATATTTTGAGAGGCACCTCTGATCGCTCCTAACAAAGAAAACTTATTGTTAGAGGCCCATCCACCAATCATGACGCCATAAACACCCAAAGAAACTACCCCAAAAACATACAAGATGCCTACGTTAATGTCTGCTACTTGTAAGGGTAAACGGTAACCGTTGTATTCGATATAAGTGCCCCACGGAATCACCGCACTGGTCATACAAGCCGTGAGCATCGCCAAAGATGGTCCTGCTAAAAACAAAAAGGTATTGGCAGATTCAGGAATAATTTCTTCTTTGCTAAATAGCTTAATACCATCAGCCAAAGGTTGTAAAATTCCATAAGGACCAGCACGATCAGGGCCTAAACGGTCTTGAAAAAAACCTGCAAATTTTCTTTCCGCAAGTGTAGAATACATGGCTGTCACTAGGCTTAAGCCAAAGATCGAAGCGATGAGGATTAATTTAAATATGATTTCTATATCCATGTTGAAGTGCTTAAACTAATAGTAATACTAGTTTTATTTCATTTTTATATCTACAGTTCTAGCTTAGTGTTGTCACTAAGGTTTAAACGGAAGTTCTTTAATTGGTCCTAAGGTATGAATACTTGCTTGAGCAGGTACTACTGGTTTGTCTGCGATTACTTCGTAATGATTTTGTGAAATTACAGAATTATTTGGAATATGTGCAGGTCCTTCGATGGTCCAATCTTTGGTTTCTTTTTTCTCAAAACGACAGGTATTGCAAATGAAATCTTCTACCTCACCCCATTGATCCATTCTAGCAGTTACGCGTAGAATTTCTTCGCCACGCATCCAAACATTGGTTTTACCACAACATTTATCACATGCACGATGGGCTTTCATAGGTTTGGTAAACCATACTCTATTTTTGAAACGGAATGTTTTATCTGTTAATGCCCCAACAGGACATACATCTATCACATTTCCTGAGAACTCATTGTCAATAGCATGTTGAATATAGGTACTGATTTCAGCGGCATCGCCTCTGCCAAGAATACCGTGCACCCTTTGTTTTGTCAATTGATCGGCTGTAAATACACACCTGTAGCACAAAATGCAACGGGTCATGTGTAATTGTACATAAGGACCAATATCTATTTTTTTGAAAGTTCTTCTAGGAAAATCATACCTCGTACTTTGTACCCCATGTTTATAGCCAAGGTTTTGCAAATCACATTCTCCTGCTTGGTCACAAATCGGACAATCAAGTGGGTGGTTAATTAACAACATCTCAACGACCCCTTTTCTTGAAGCAATTACTTCAGGCGAGGTTTCGTTTTCTACCACCATACCATCCATCACCATCGTACGACAAGAAGCCACAGGTTTTGGCATCGGACGAGGATCTTTTTCAGAACCTTGGGTTACTTTCACAATACAAGTACGACATTTACCACCCGAGCCTTCTAGCTTTGAGTAATAACACATCGCAGGAGGAACATGTTTTCCTAACTGACGGGCAGCTTGCAGAATAGTGGTTCCTGGTGCCACCTCTACAACATCTCCATCGATTGTTACTTTAAATAGATCCATTTTTTTTTATTAGTTTTCAGTTAACAGTTTTCAGTTAACAGTTTTTCAATTTACACCTTTGGCTTAAAATGTTCTTCCTCTACTTTTACTCAACACTGAACACTAAGCACATTATACTATTATATAGTTGTGTCTAAATTTATTTTACTAAACATTCAACATTTATCCCGAGTTTATCGGGACTAAACACTCATCACTATACCCGGATATACCGCCCCTTTGGCTGTCGCTTCTTTTGGATGGCTAATATGCCATTCAAACTCTTCTCTAAAGTGACGAATGGCACTTCCTACTGGCCATGCTGCGGCGTCACCAAGTGGACAAATGGTATTTCCTTCAATTTTTTTAGCAATGTCTACCAACAAATCAATGTCACTTTGTTTTCCGTGACCCGATTCAATGGCATGTAAAACTTTTTCTAACCAACCTGTTCCTTCACGACATGGGCTACATTGTCCGCAAGACTCATGGTGGTAGAAACGAGACAAGTTCCACGTATTTTTAACGATACAAGTATCTTCATTCATGGCAATAAACCCACCAGAACCAAGCATGGTACCGGTCGCAAAGCCACCATCTGAAAGTGATTCGTAAGACATTAACCTATCTTCCCCAGCAGCAGTTTTCAACAACAAAGCAATGGGTAAAATTGGTACAGAAGAACCACCAGCGATGACCGCTTTTAATTTTTTACCATTAGGCACACCACCCAAATATTCATCTGAATAGATAAATTCTTGTACAGGTAATCCTAATTCAATTTCATATACGCCTTGTTTGTTGAGGTGACCACTGGCCGAAATCAATTTGGTTCCGGTACTTCTACCCACCCCAATTTTAGCATATTCGTCACCACCATTTACCACAATCCAAGAAACGGCGGCAATAGTTTCGACATTGTTTACTACTGTAGGACAACCATATAAACCAGCAATGGCAGGGAAAGGAGGTTTAATTCTTGGATTACCACGTTTTCCTTCAAGCGATTCGATTAAGGCTGTTTCTTCCCCACAGATATAAGCTCCTGCGCCACAAGTCACATGCAGGTCTAAATCGAATCCTGATCCTAATATATTTTTTCCTAAAAAACCGTTGGCATAGGCTTCGTCAATGGCTTTTTGAATGATCCTTACCACATAAATCATCTCCCCTCTGATGTAGATGTAAGATGTTTTTGCACCAATGGCATAACTGGCAGTAATCATACCCTCGACTAAAGCGTGGGGATTTTTTTGCATTAAATAACGGTCTTTGAATGTACCTGGCTCACTTTCGTCACCATTACAAACCAAATAGCGAGGGTTTTCAGATTTTTTATCTACAAAACTCCATTTCATTCCTGTTGGAAAACCAGCGCCACCACGACCTCTTAAGCCCGATTTTTTTACTTCTTCAGTAACGTCATCCGGAGACATGGTTTTCACTGCTTTTTCTACAGAAGCATACCCACCATTTTTGCGATAAACTTCAAAAGTTTCAATTCCAGGAACGTCGATGTGCTGGGTAAGAATTTTAATATTTGCCATTAACAGAAAGGTCTTGATACTTTATTTTCGGCGCTAAATTGTTCAATTAGGCCATCTATTTTTTCTTCAGATAAATGTTCGTGGTAGTTTAAACCCACTTGCATCACAGGTGCTGAACCACAAGCGGCCAAACATTCTACCCCTTTAACGGTGAATTTTCCATCAGCGGTGGTTTCGCCTTCTTTGATACCCAATTTGTTGCAGATATAGTCTATCATTTCTTCTGCACCATTTAAGCAACAAGGTCCAGTGCGGCAAACTTCCATTACATATTTACCTTGAGGTTTCATGTAATACTGAGAATAGAAAGTTGCGACTTCGTAAACTTCAATAGGTTTGATGTTTAAGATAGAGGCCACATAATCCATTACCTCAGCACTTAACCAGCCATCAAACTCTGCTTGCGCCAAGTGAAGGATAGAGATAAGCGCCGATTTTGATTTCCCTTCAGGAAACTTATTGATATATTTTTCCACGATGGCCATAGCCTCAGGAGAAAATTCAATTTTTGTTGTTGTTAACTCTGACATGTTATCAGTTTAGAGTTTTCAGTTTAGAGTTTAGAGTTCAGCGTTTAAAGTTTAGTGTTAACAGCAGGGCATTTAAACCCTAAACTGATAACTCTAAACGCTAAACTTTTAAGCGTCAAGTTCTCCTGCAATTACATTAAGACTACTTAAGGTAACGATGGCATCAGAAATTAAACCGCCTTTAATCATTTCAGGATAAGCTTGGTAATAGATAAAGGAAGGTCTTCTAAAGTGAAGTCTATAAGGTGTACGACCACCATCACTCACCAAATAAAAGCCCAATTCCCCATTCGTGCCTTCTACCGAATGATATACTTCACCAACAGGGGCATCAACTTCGCCCATGATTATTTTGAAATGGTATATCAATGCTTCCATATTGGTATATACCTCTTTTTTATCAGGCAAGTATATTTTGGGAGCATCAGCATGGTAAATGCCTTGTGGTTCTTTTTTAATTTTATCGATGGCTTGTTCAATGATTTTAAGACTTTCCCAAACCTCTTCGTTGATCACCATAAAACGATCATAGGTATCGCCATTGATGCCGACAGGAATAGCAAAGTCAAAATCTTCATAGGATGCATAAGGATTCATCACCCTTACATCATAATCAACACCGGCTGCTCTTAAGTTAGGACCTGTAAAGCCATAATTCAAGGCTCTTTCAGCAGAAATAGGACCAGCTCCAATGGTTCTGTCCATAAAAATTCTATTGCGCTCGAACAAGTTTTGAAACTCACGGTATACAATAGGGAATTCAATTAAAAAAGTATCAATTTTTTTGAAAACATTATCGTTGAAATTTCTTTCAAAACCTCCAATTCTACCAATGTTAGTGGTTAAACGAGCGCCACAAATTTCTTCGTAGATATCGTAAATTTTTTCTCTTTGTTGCATTACATACAAGAAGCCAGTAAAAGCGCCTGTATCCACACCCAAAATACTATTACAAATGAGGTGATCTGAAATACGTGCCAATTCCATGATTACCACACGCATATAGTCTACGCGTTTTGGCATTTCAATTCCTAATAGTTTTTCAGCGGTCATGTGCCATCCTAAATTATTGATAGGAGAGGAACAATAGTTTAAACGATCGGTAATTGGGGTAATTTGGTTCAAAGGACGATGTTCCGCTAACTTTTCGAATGCACGGTGAATATAGCCAATGGTTGGTTCAGCACTAACAATACGTTCGCCATCTACTTCAAGTACGTTCTGAAACACCCCATGGGTGGCAGGGTGCGTAGGACCAAGATTTAGGGTCGTGGTCTCTTTTACTAGTTCGTTATGTGTTAAATGCTGTGACATTTTTTTTGTTAATTTTGAATTTTAAATTTTAAACTTTGAATTGCTTTTTGAATTCAAAATTTATCATTTGCCATTATCAATTTTTTTGAATTTTTAATTAAACTTTTAAAATTCAAAATTTACAATTCCAACTTTCTATTGGAAATCATCTTTTTTTTGAATTTTGAATTCAACATTTAAAATTCAACATTTAAAATTCCCGAAGGGAAATCATCTTCCGAATAAGGAATCTTTTTTATCTATTCTATTAGGATCTTCTAATGGATATTCTTTACGAAGAGGAAATACGTCCATGCTGTCGACATTAAGAATACGTCTTAAATCTGGATGTCCTTCGAATAAAATGCCATAGAAGTCAAATGTTTCTCTTTCTTGCCAATTGGCCGTGGCATACACAGCCGTGGCAGAAGCAATGATGGGTTCGGCTTTAGAAACGAAGAATTTAAAGCGTACACGTACATTGTTTTGAAGACTATGTAAATGATAAACTACCCCTAATGCTAAGGCTTGGTTGGGATAATGAATGCCACAAAGGTCGGTCATGAATTGAAATTGAAGCGTTTCGTCATCAAACAAAAACTTCAAAATCTCCACATTGATATTTTTATCGGCCACGATGGTCAACATGCCGTACGGTTCCTCGTGCGACAAGATGCCTTCCCCGAATTTGGCGATTAGTTTTTCTAGAACGATTGCGTTGGTGAGTGCTGCCATAATTATTGAAAATCGTATTTAGCCAACAAACGTTTATATTCTTCAGAGCTTCTTCTGGATACCGATTCTTTCGCTACCATGTCTTGAATTCTCATGAAACCATCAATAATTTGTTCTGGTCTTGGAGGGCAACCTGGAACATATACATCCACCGGAATAACTTCATCAATGCCTTGTAAAACACTATAGGTATCAAAAATGCCACCACTTGAAGCACATGCGCCTACAGCAATTACCCAACGAGGTTCTGCCATTTGCTCATAGACTTGGCGTAGAACAGGTGCCATTTTTTTAGCAATGGTACCCATTACCATGAGCAAATCGGCTTGACGAGGAGAAAAGCTAGGACGTTCAGACCCAAATCGACCAAAATCGTAGGTGCTGGCCATAGTGGCCATGAACTCAATACCACAACAAGAAGTGGCAAAAGGAAGCGGCCAAAGCGAGTTTTTTCTTGCCAAACCTACTACAGAATCTAAGCTTGTCGCAAAAAAGCCAGGTCCTTCTATTCCTTCAGGGGCTTTTTGAAATTCTACCATCGTGCTAATTCTTTTATTGTTTATCTAACAAATACTATATCAAGCAATTTTCGAATGAAAATCCGAAAAAGGAAATTCATTTTTTAATGTTCCCAATCTAGGGCTTTTCTTTTGATTACATAAAAGAAACCCAACAATAAGAAAGCCATAAAAACCAACATTTCTACAAAACCTTCCCAGCCAAGTGCTTTGAAATTAACGGCCCAAGGATACATAAAGATAACCTCCACATCAAACAAAACAAATAGAATTGCTGTAAGAAAGTATTTAATAGAGAATGGATTACGGGCATTGCCTATCGACTCAATTCCGCATTCAAAGGATTCAAGTTTGTGTTTGGTTTTGCGTTTTGGTCCGATAAAATGTGTCGCTAACATGGTAATGACTACGAACCCAAGTGCAAAAGCAAATTGCATCATGATGGGCAAGAAATCGGACGGCGTATCTAGATTTGGCATATGCTTTTGTTATATTATTTCTAATACTGTAATCGACAAATGTAAAAGCATATTTACAGAAATACAAAAAATGTGGACATTCTTTGTTGAATTAGGAATAATTGTATTTAAAAGTAGCCTAAAGACCTATATTGATAGGCTTTGAAGTGTGTAGACAATGCCTTTTAGGGGATTTGACCTGAATAATTTGATATCGCTAATTTAATACCCTTTAGTGTAACCTTCATGCCATCAATTTGATGTTCATCTACGTCTGAATGTTGGTACGCATGCTTTTGATTCGCCATTGAAAAACAACATGGAAAGATAATTATGTACTTTATAGCGTAATTGTAACGCCATTATTTTAAATTTGTGCATGACAAGAAAAAATATAGGGGCCACATTGTTAAAATATTTTTTGCAAGGCTTGTTATTGACTGCTCCCTTGGCTTTTACAGTGAGCTTAACGGTTTCAACCATTCGATGGTTTGATGGTTTGTTGAATATTACCATTCCTGGGTTGGGAATACTAATTATTATGATTTCTATTACCAGTTTGGGGTACTTAGCTTCTACCATTATTATTCAACCCTTGTTTAATTTTATAGACTTAACCATTACAAAAACGCCTTTTTTAGGCATCATTTATACCTCCATTAAGGATTTATTTAATGCCTTTGTGGGCAATGATAAAAAGTTTAATAAACCGGTGTTGGTAAAATTAAATGCTGAACTTGGCATAGAAAAAATAGGTTTTATTACCCAAACGGATTTGTCTTCCTTAGGAATTACTGCTAAAATTGCGGTATACCTTCCTCATTCGTATAATTTTTCCGGCGAATTGATTATTGTTCCCGTAGAAAACGTTACGCCCATCAACAAATCATCTGCTGAAGTAATGAAATTTATTATCTCTGGAGGGGTTTCTGAATTTAAATAAGTGTATTTTATCCTATGTTTAAACCATTATTGTTCACCATATTGCTTGGCATTACCATGGCTTTACATGGTTGTGGTAAGCGCGATGAAGTAAAAACCACCACCGCCAAACCCCATGAAGCGTATAGTTTAATTGATATTAAACTAGATACAAGTTTCTATATTTTGAGAGACATTCGTGCGGCAGAAAAAATAAGAAAAATTGAAACCTTACTTCAAAAAAAATATTTCAATGGCTGTATTTTAGTAGCCCAAGAAGGACAAGTACTTTACAAAAACGCTTTTGGATTTGCCAATTACCGGAAACGTCAAGCACTCAATGTGCAAACCGATTTTCAATTGGCTTCGGTTTCTAAACAGTTTACCGCCGTGGCCGTAATGATGATGAAAGAGCAAGGGAAGCTCGATTATGATGACGATATCAATAAGTTTTATCCTGATTTTCCTTATAAAAACATTACCATCAGAATGTTGCTCACCCATCGTTCAGGGCTTAGCGAATACATGTGGTTTTGTGACCATATCACCGACCGAAGAACGCCTATCAATAACCAAGATTTAATTAGCCTAATGATCAATAAACGGCCTGGCATTAACTTCAACCCTAATCGACGTCATGATTATTCCAATACAGGCTATGTCGTTTTAGCAGCCATTGTTGAAAAATTGAGTGGAATGCCTTTTCCATCATTTATGAAAAAAAATGTGTTCGATCCTTTAGGAATGAAGCATACGTTTATCTTCACTTTTGGCTCCTTAGACCATAAAACCAATATTGCGACGGGTCATTTAAGCAATTGGTTTCCTTCTGGACATGATTACTTAGATGGGGTGACCGGCGACAAAGGGGTGTATTCTTGTGTGGATGATTTGTTTAAATGGGATCAGGGACTTTATACAGGCAAAATTGTTCAACTAAGTACTTTAGAAGAAGCGTATACGCCTGCCAACAAAGAGTTTAAAGGCAAAAGAAATTATGGATTTGGTTGGCGAACCAATATCCAAGACGACGATAGTAAAGTGGTATTTCATGCTGGTTTATGGCATGGCTTCTGTCCTTATTTTGCTCGAAGATTATGCGATAAATCAACCATTATTGTACTCAGTAACAAAAGAGGGTGGGATGCCTCTGTGGTGTCTAAAATATTTAAAATATTAGATGAATAAGCTTACACCAACACTTGTTTAAGTTGGTAAATTAACGTGCTTATACCAATGCTCCATAGTAGGGCAGAAATGAACATGTACATGATTACTCTTGAAGCTTTTTCTCCAAAATTAGCCGCTATTAAAGTGCCAACAATAGGGCTTAATAAAATAGGTGTTAAAAATGCCACCCCTAGCATGCCATATTTTTTCCAAATGCTTACTATTCTGCGATTTTTTTTTGAAAACAAAACCTTTGGAGGCCAAAACCGATGAATGATATTTTTTTTTATAAAAGGTCCTGCAAAACTAATCAGCAATACACTCAGCATCATACCAGTAATGGTGGCAATAACAGTATAAGTTATTGGCAATTTTAAACCCGCCCCAGCCAATGGACCAGCAATAAATTTAAACATACTGAGCAATACCACGGTCATGAAACTAAAGAAATTGCTTAACATCGATGTTTATTTTAGAAATGGAGTAATTAATTGGAATTATTCGTTTGCCATTTTTGAAATGTCATGGTAGATATTTCTCCAGTTTTGCCACATTTTTTTGGTCCCTAAGGTTTCATTGTGAAATATCACCGAGAAATCTCCCCCTACCGCTTTTACGGCTTCTTTCAACAACCTAGAATGGTACACGACTTCCGAAGATCGAATTCTTAAATGAAGTTTAAAACATTTATCCACAATACAAAAAGGATGCACCATTAAGGTCGTAGCTTGATTTTGTTCTAAATCAAAGAAGGGAAAAGGAGTACAAATACTGGCTCTAAAACCCAAGTGTTTGTGATAACCCATGGAATAGTCGTCTGTAACACCAAGTGCTACCAAACGCTGGTAGTAGGTTGGCAAGTTGAGTTTGTTAAAAAATTGCCTTGATTTAGTGGTTTTACTTCCTGTTATTTTTTCTAACCTGTTCTTTTCTAAGGCCAATTGTTTGTCTGATCGTGTAGAACCAAATGAAGGATGAAAACAGGCTTCATATTTCTCATGTAATTTTTTAATCAGCGTGCTGTAATTTTTATTATAATGTGGAATGTTTTTATCATTGCCTCCAAAATCGCCTAATAATATAAAATATAAGGGATGTAGATTGAATTTATCGCTTATTTCTATTTGTTTCTTATAAGAATCGTAGGGGTCTTGTTTCACTTTTAAAGCGGTTAAAATTCGCTCTAAACAATTGCTAAACTTAAGTTTAACTAAATCCTCTGCAAAAGCTATCGTTGACCTTAATATACCTTTGTTGCTGTAGAGGTAAGCAACATCGATGTCAAAAGTGGGTACATATTTGTATTTTAATTCTGGAAATCTAAATGTAGGATAAAAACTTTCAAGTATTTTTTTAATTTCCAAGGCATACAAATTCACCATTGGCTTGTCAAGTAAATTATAGGTATAGCATAGGCTTTCTTCGGCCAAATACCTGTGGTATTTGTCTTTATGCAGTGCTGTATATTCTTCATACCTCGACACCATGTAAAATGAGGAAGCAAAAGCATCGAAGGGTAAAAACCCTAAATCTATGATGGGGAAAAAACCCTTTATGCCGTTCCATTCAATGGCTTCTAGTTGGTGTTTATAAATGTCTTCTTCGTATAAAATATTCGCTGCACCAAAAAATAAACCTTCTACTTCTTTATGAGGGCCATAGCTAAATTTTGCACCGATATGATTAAAATATGCTTCTTTGTCTGCTGTAAATAGGTATTCAGTTTTTAAAACATGCTTAAAAATAATATCAAAAGTGTATTGAACTCTTGCCGTAACATTGGAGGTATAAATCAGTAACATATTGTGTTTTCAGGTTCTTTAATCTGCTAATTTCAATTATTTAAAGAAATAATAAAACTGTTAATCATAATAAATTATATTTGAAGCAAAAAAATATATGAACAACAGACTTTTATTCCCTGTTTTAACACTTTTGATGTTATTAAATTTGCAGTGTTTAATGGCGCAAAGTGTTTATGTACCATTAAACACCGACTATAACTACTTGATTGACAGAAACGAAATTCAATCAGGACAACTAAATTCCCTGCATTCTTCTTTTAAGCCTTACTTACGCAGTGAGATTGCCCATACCATTGAACAAACCAATCTTGATTCAACCATTATAAAATCGAATCAAGATGATTTTAATAATTTATATTTAACAACCGACAATTGGGAACATCTAAAAACAGAGGTGAATAGCAAAAAAGCTTTGTTAAAGTTTTGCTATACAAAACCAAATGCGCTTTTAAGTTATCAAGATAAAGATTTTGAAATACAAACCAATGTGGTGCTCAATACTCAAATCGGCACTGAAAGCAATGCTATCGGCTATCGATATACCAATACCAAAGGAGTTGAAATAAGAGGGATGATCAATAAAAAAGTGGGTTTTTATTCTTTTTTAACAGATAATCAAATCAATTACAATACTTATGTCAATAATTTTATTGCTACCACGGGCGCTGTACCTGGTGAAGGTTTTCACAAACCATTTAAAGTCACTGCCCGTGATTTTATTACTGCGCGTGGGTATATCACTTTTAAGGCTACCAAAAATATCAATATGCAATTTGGCCATGATAAAAATTTTATCGGTAATGGCATGCGCTCATTAATTTTATCTGATTTTGGCAACAGCTATTTGTTCTTAAAAATACAAACGAATGTGTGGAAATTGAAATACACCAATTTGTTTGCACAAATGAATGCCATGGGCCCTAATGATTTTGGTGCTAATAATTTATATCCTCGAAAGTATTTTGCCTTGCATCATTTGAGTTTAAATGTAAACAAGCATTTTAATATTGGCTTGTTTGAAAGTATCGTTTTTGGCCGTTCCGACTCTAGCAATCAAGGTAGTTTTGACATCAATTATATGAATCCTATTATTTTTTACCGATGGGCAGAACAACAAAATGGAAGTCCTGACAACGCAAACTTAGGTTTAGATTTTAAATTAAATATGCTCAAACATTTTTCGCTTTATGGTCAAGTATTTATTGATGAATTGATCTTTGCCAATGTCATTGCTAGGAATGGTTCTTGGACCAATAAACAAGGCTTACAAATTGGTTTGAAAACCATTAATGTATTTAATATTCCGACCTTAGATTTGCAAGTCGAAACCAATATGGTAAGGCCATATACCTATGCACATTTTAGTAATTCCACTAATTACACCAATTATGGCCAAGCTTTGGTACATCCTTATGGGGCAAATTTTAATGAGTACATCGCTATACTGCGTTACCAGCCTATCAATAAACTTCAATTGATGGGTAAATTAATATATGCAAACATTGGTCTCGATTCAAATAATACCAACCTTGGTGCAGGAAATTTCGGGGGCAATATTTTTAAACCCTATGTGTATGTAAGTAATAAGCACAGCCTTAATAATGTTATTGGTCAAGGTATTGCTACAAAGTTAATCTATGTAAGTGCAACGGCTTCTTATATGCTCAAACATAATCTTTTTGTGGATGTAGAAATGATAGCCAGATCCTATACCAATAATTTTGTGAACAATAAAGCCCTCATCTTTAATCTTGGTTTAAGAATGAATATCGCTAGAAGGGTGCAAGAATTTTAAATATATGCTAGCCAAATCTTCTCTTTTATATGGTTTAATGAAATGCAAATGTCCTCAGTGTCATGAGGGAAATTTGTTTAAAACTAGCAATCCTTACCAGCTTAAAAAGATGCTTGCGATGCATCAAAAATGTACGCATTGTGGTTTGTATTTTGAACAAGAACCAGGTTTTTGGACTGGTGCAATGTACGTGAGTTATGGCTTTATAGTACTTTTGGTATTGTTAAGCCTTGTGCTATTGCATATTAGTTTCAATCAGCCAATTGAAGTGGTATTGGGGGTGAATGTAGGAATTGTACTGTTCACTTACCCGCTTTTATTGAGGTATTCCAGGGTCTTGTATTTGTATCTTTTTGTACGATTTAAAAATACGGATGAAATGTCCCGATAGACTCGGGCATATAAATCAACTGCTAAAATATATTCAATGAAATACCCAGATCCTAAAAGAGCCGAAAAATTACAAGCATTTGACCGTCTACTGACCATTATGGATGAGTTGCGGGCCGAATGTCCATGGGATAAAAAACAAACCATAGCCTCCTTGCGTCATTTAACCATCGAAGAAACCTTTGAATTGGCTGATGCCATCATGGAAAATGATTTGCAAGAAGTAAAAAAGGAAATAGGTGACATTTTACTTCATTTGGTTTTTTATGCTAAAATTGCCTCCGAAACCAATGCCTTTGACATTACAGATGTAATCAATAGTTTATGCGATAAAATGACGGTACGACATCCTCATATTTACGGTACGGTAAAGGTGGAAAACGAAGAGGATGTAAAGCGTAATTGGGAACAAATTAAACTCAAAGAAGGCGATACCAAAACGGTATTAGGCGGCGTACCCAATGCCTTACCAGCGTTATTAAAAGCCATTCGCATTCAGGACAAAGCAAGGGGTGCCGGTTTTGATTGGGATAACAAAGCGGATGTTTGGGCTAAAGTGAAAGAAGAATTGCTTGAATTTGAAGCAGAATTTTTAAATCCAAGTCCTGAAAATGAGGCCGCTACTGAAGCTGAATTTGGAGACTTGCTTTTTTCGTTGGTAAACTTTGCACGTTTCACTAAAATTAATCCTGAAACGGCTCTTGAAAAAACCAATAAAAAATTTATTCGTAGGTTTAATTACATCGAAACACAAGCTACACTGAACGGACAAACATTAGAATCAATGAATTTGGTAGAAATGGATGTATATTGGAACGAAGCTAAAAAATTAGGTCTTTAATCTTTGTTTATGCTCTTATCGTAAATGTTTAAAATCATCTTCAGTTTTATAGGCTTATTGCTATTTTATATTGCTTTTCAGCTATATGAGTTGTATAAGTATGACTATTTGGAGGATGATTTTGCGATAGACATTTCCCATTTCGAAAAATATGCCTTTGCCGGAGAGCACTTCCCTTTTGAAAAAAAGGCCAAACTTAAAATGTTTGAACGTGAGCTAAAAAATGTAGCCCGTCATTCTACAGAAATGGCTATCATGCTTCGAAATGCTGAACTTTGGTTTCCTATCCTTGAGCCTATTCTGAAACGAAAAGGCATTCCTGATGATTTCAAATACATTGCTGTCGTTGAAAGTAACTTGCAAGCCAAACGCATTTCGAATAGAAGCGCTGTAGGCTTTTGGCAAATCGTTAGGGGAACAGGTCTTGAATATGGCCTCCATATCAACGATGAAATTGATGAACGCTATAACCCCGTGAAATCAACGTATGCGGCCTGTAAGTTTTTTAACCTCACCAAAAGGTATTTTGGCAATTGGACCAATGCGGCAGCATCGTACAACATGGGCATGCCAGCCATGATCAAAGCCTGTAAAAGACACCGATCTAACTCTTACCACGACCTAAAACTCAATCGTGAATCCGCAAAGTATTTGTATAAAATTCTCGCCTACAAAGAGGTATTAGAATATCCCAAAAAATACAAATTGAAGAAGTTCCCCAAAAAATTCAGGCTCAATATTCGATTATTTCCTATTACCAGAACCATTACAAACTTTCATGATTGGTGCAAAAAAACAGGCCTTAACTATGCTGTAGTAATGGAATACAACCCTTGGATTATTGGAAACTCCCTTACCATTACCAAAGAAATCAAACGCTATGATTTGATGTTGCCGAAGTAATTTTATTAGGATTAAATAGGTTGTTGTAGCGATTTAAATATCACCTACTTTAAAAAAATCCATGCAATGGGTATGGATAAATTTTTACACCTCTTTGCCTTTTGTTTTCATTTTTTTAGAGAATATTGACCTAAATAAAGCTATTCCCAATAAACCAGCCAATATAAACAAGGCCAAAAATCCAAAGGCGATAATAGCCAAAATCAATAAGCCAACGATGATCATTAGTCCCAAAAATATGACGACCACTTCAAAAGGATTGGCTTTTCTTGGGTATTCATTTTCCTTTAATGTCACATCATTTTGTCGACTATTGATCACCTTTTTAGCATAAGGTCTTGAGACATTAGGCATTGCTAATACGGCCAATGTAGGATGAATTTTAGTATCATTTAGTGTCACTGCTGGTGCTAAATCATGGACTGCCGTTTGTCTATTTTTAACAGTTTCTACTTCAATAATAGCGTTTTTCCATAGCACATCACTAGGAATAAGCACTGCGCTTGGGATGTTTTTTTTAGAACAAGCGACACAAAAAAAGAGGCTATATAAGACCAATAAATGCGTATTTTTCATAAAAATAGTTGTTAAATTGTTCTGTACAATTGGCCATTTATGGACAATTGTATATCAATATAGGTAATTAGGGAAATAAAAATAATGAACTACCTGATTAGTTTGATGCTTAAAATCGATATTAACTTTTTTTCTACTAAACGCATTTGCTAGATTATCATAAAATAGTATTCCAATAAATTCCGTT
>JBEAZU010000173.1:0-4135 GCA_041169945.1 Bacteroidota bacterium | reverse complement strand
TTTTAATACAGGTATACATTATACTTTGATACACTCTTTAGAAGCTATATATTCTTTACTTCAAGTTTCACAAACATCTTGCAATATCATTCAATTTTACAATGTCAGTGTTGTTATTTTGTGCTACCAATACTAACCTTGTGAATTTAACCCGCAATACTAATACTAATTATTGCAGTCTATCTGCAATGGAGATTTATTTGTACTTCGGACATGGTATTTTATAGCAGCGGGAAATCTTTTATCAAAAAAAATCGGTGGCGCATTAAATTGTATCAGTTGGGAGGTAGATCGGTCAAATAGTCATTGTAAGCCAAGATGAATTCATCTTTCTCAATACCAGCAATGTATTCATCTTTTTAAATACCCAAATAATGAAACGCTTGTATGCATTTGTTTCCAATAGGCATATTTGCATGTAATTACCTCACCCTGAACGGTAATTGATGATGATTTGAGTAACCCCTACACAGATTGAAATATTGAGAGATTTTATACTAATCTTAAAAAGGTCAAAAATCAAGAACGCTTACAATTAATTTCAAAATCAACAATAAGTTATATTTCTGATTTTCAAATATATAAATATCATTAATACATTTAAAACAACTATTCAGCATAAACAAACAATAACACCAACCTAACCACCGTTTTTTTTATATTATTTACTGATTTTTATCATCTATTTTAACCTTTCTCTGTTTTGACATACATACTACAAACGCTAGACAACCAGATTGCCAAAGACCATGATGAAGAATACAATCGCATCATAACGGAAATGAAACAAACCATTTTTAATTTAAAAACCAAGGAAGAAACCCAAACATGGTTGTGTAAATACCAACTTAGCCTACATGAGCACAAAAAACATCCCCACATCACCGAAAAAAGTGACAAAATTCTTTACCACATCGAAACAAATTATTTCAATTTTATCAATAACACCCTACCCATATCCACCTTAGGATTTAACAAACTTTTCAACAATCAAATCAAAGCAACAATTAATAATCTACAAACCACATTAGACAACAAATTACTTCAGAGCATCAGCCATTTATTTCTTAAAAATCAACAATGCACCGTTTATGATGCACAATACCAACAACAATTTTGGAAAAATTACACCACCGATTTTGATATACATTCGCAAACCCACAACGATTTCAATTTTGAAAATTTTCTAATCGCTCAAAACTACAATACACCACTATTTTTCAATCATCTCACCAAACAAATCATCGATACATTACAAGAGCACGACGATCCCTTCCTCCAAGAACAAGTATTACTAGGCAAGAAAAGTGACTACCAATTAATTTCTACAAAAATTGGTACGCCTTTTAAAACTGAATATCCACATCTCAAAAAACAACTCAGCAACTGGTTAAAAGTAGAAATCAAAAAATGCCACAAAAAGCAAAACAAGTATAATACCCAACAATTATCCATTATTACAGAACCGGTAACCAAGCTAAAAATGACTATTTCAGTAGCCCAAACTGCTCTATTATTCAAACTGCTTACCGCCACAGGTATCATTTCAAATAAAACCCATACTGATGTTTTAACCTTCATTTCGGCACATTTTAGTACTCCCAAAGCCGAAGAAATAGCTTTTGAATCTATCCATAACAAATATTACAATATTCACGAAAGCACCAAAGAGTCAGTACAGCTACTTTTGTACAACATGATCGATAAAATCAAATCAATTAATCCAAACTAATCTCAATTTCCATATACTTAAACCATTTCATTTTGGTATAAAACCACGACAAATAAGTCCTTTTAAAATTCTAAAATAAAAATATTAAAAAAAGTTTCACACATATAGTGTTGATATTCAATTGGGTCGTATTGGGTTGTACGACGCTTGCAACTGTTTTCTTTGATAAATATTTTTTCTCTTTGTTTCACATTAAGGCAAACAATTTTAACCATAAACTATCAATTAAAATGCCAGTAGAAATCATCACCCAAGAAGACCTTATGAGATTCAAGAAAGACCTCATCGCAGAACTCAAAGAAATTATGAAGTACAAGACAGACAACCAGCCACAGTGGCTCAAATCACCAGAAGTCCGCAAACTGCTTAGTATCTCAGCAGGCACACTGCAAACCCTCCGCATCAACGGCACCTTACCCTATACCAAAATAGGAGGAGTCATGTATTATGCCACCGCAGACATCGAACAAGTCATGAAGTCCAAAAGAACCCACCATTACAACAGACCAATGCCCTGAAAGATGGAACATCCAACAAGTCCTGTAAGGCGCATCAGGCAACTAGACCGCCCTCAAGCCCTGAAAGTGCGTCACATACCAACCCTGGGCATCGCACAGGGACACACGACGAGCGCATAACGAGGTTGAGTGTCAGTCAGCACCATAGACCTCACAGAACCATAAAGTATGAAACCATCTAGTCAACTGCACCAGCCCTGTAAGGGCGTCATATACCAACCCTGGGCATCGCCCAGGGACTCAGCACGAGGGTGCCGCGAGCCACGAGGGTACTGTGAGGTGCACGACGAGGTGCACGACAAGGGCAATGCCCAGAGATCATACATCCCTCATGGAGTAGACATCACTCCATGAGCACCACCTATACCATAAACAAAAATATATGAACTACATCAAGCACATCAACAACATCATGCAAATGTTTTATGAAGACGATGATCTCATACCCACCCATGTATCTCTATACATGGCATTATTTCAGGTATGGAACCACAACCGATTCAAAAACCCCATCTATATTCATAGAAATGAAATCATGAAAATGGCCAAAATACACTCTTTAACCACTTACACCAAATGTATAAGAGAATTGCAAAAGTGGCAGTATATCGACTACCAACCTTCGCATAATCCAATTACCGGTACCAAAATCAACATGTACAATTTTTGTACAACTAACTGTACAACCAAATGTACAACTCACTGTACAACAAGTACAACAGAAACTGTACAACAACCTGTACAACTGAATGTACAACTACCATATATAAAGAAAATAAACATTACAAATACAAACAAAGAGAGAAAGAGAAACACCCACACTAAAAATGAAATTAAGTTAGAGCAGATTTCAAAAAAAAATACTGAAACTGAACTAGAAAAATCCAATATACCAAATGCCATTATTAAAGAAAAAAAACAAACAGACCCAGCAAAGAAAATTCCACCAAGCCTAGGAGACGTATTCGCTTTTTTCGAAGAAAAAAAAATCACACCAGGGGGCGCCGAAAAATTCTTCAATTACTTCGAATCCAACGGCTGGAAAGTCGGAGGAAAAGCCCCCATGAAAGACTGGCAAGCCGCCGCTAAAAACTGGATATTAAACGAAACCAAATTCAACCACCATGAAACCACTAAGTCAATTAGTACCACAACTGCCAAATCAGGGCACCTTCATAGCAACACCGACAAAGATTACGACGAGCCACTCTGAGACCCAAAGTGTCACGAAAGAATTATCAATAAACAGCCATAGTTTCAGCGACTGTCTGCATTTTTTACACAACGCAGGTAAAGTTCGCTACGGAAACCATTTTACCATTTGTACAACAGACCATGTTACCATTTACAAACTGCTAGTGTATGTGCTACAAGACCAAGAAGCTGCACTGAAATTCAATATCAATCTCCAAAAAGGTTTATTACTGTCAGGCCCCATAGGTAGCGGCAAAACAACCTTAATGACATTGATTAATCAATTTCAAATACCGCAAAACAGATTTATACTCAAGCCAGCAAGAGACATCAGTTTTGAGTTTATCCAAGACGGCTACGAAACCATCCACAGCTACAGCAAAAAATCATTTTACACCAAAGGCAACCAATACCACCCCAAAACCTACTGTTTTGATGATTTAGGTACAGAAAAAAACCTTAAATACTTTGGTAATGAATGCAATATCATGGCCGAAATACTCCTCAGCCGCTACGACCTATTTATCCAAAAACAAATGATAACCCACCTCACTACCAACCTTAGTGCCACCGAAATAGAAAACCACTACGGCAACCGCGTCCGAAGTCGAATGCGAGAAATGTTCAACCTCATCAGCTTCGACAAAGACACCAAAGACAAAAGGGCTTGATACTTAAAAAGGTTTTGTTT
>JBEAZU010000172.1:0-3224 GCA_041169945.1 Bacteroidota bacterium | reverse complement strand
CCCTAAAATACAATTTTTCAATCAATTACACAATAGTAATTTTATTTCTTTTTTAATCTGTTAAAGTAGAAATAAACAAAATAAAAAAACACTCAAAACACTCGAATAAAAATAGTACTTTCACGGTTTGAAAAGAAAACCCTTATTTCATACAATATGATTGGAAAAGTTCACTTTATCGCCATTGGAGGCAGTGCCATGCACAATTTAGCCATTGCTTTAAAAATCAATGGATTTCAAGTTAGTGGCTCTGATGATGAAATTTTTGAACCATCCAAAACCAGACTTCAACAACACAATCTTTTACCTGAGAAAGAAGGCTGGTTTCCAGCAAATATCACACCTGATTTAGAGGCGGTTATACTTGGCATGCATGCCAGAAAAGACAACCCTGAACTACTTCAAGCAAAAGCATTAGGCTTAAAAATATATTCTTATCCTGAATACATTTACCAACAAAGCAAGGATAAACAAAGGGTAGTGATTGCCGGAAGTCATGGCAAAACAAGCATTACCTCCATGATATTGCATGTGTTACACTACTGGAAAAAAGACTTCGACTACCTCGTTGGAGCACAACTAGAAGGCTTCCACAACATGGTTAAGCTTAGTGATGCGCCTTTGATTATCATAGAAGGAGACGAATACTTATCATCTCCCGAAGACCGTAGGCCAAAATTCATCCATTACCAACACCATATAGGTTTAATTAGTGGTATTGCATGGGATCATATCAATGTATTTCCAACCTTTGAAACCTACAAACAGCAATTCGATGACTTTGTAAAAATGACGCCCAAAGGAGGTAAATTAATATTTTGTGAAGACGACAAAGAAGTAAAAGACGTTTGCGAAAGAAACCTCAATCCTGATGTTACCCAAACACCCTATACGACCCACAAACATATCATTAAAAACTCCAAAACTTTTTTAATTGATAAAAAAGGAACAGAACACCCTATAGAAGTATTTGGTGAACATAACCTCAAAAACATCAATGCCGCCTACCATGTTTGCAAAAATTTAGGCATTACCGATGAACAATTTTATGAAGCCATACCCTCATTCAAAGGCGCATCAAACAGATTAGAAAAATTAGCAAGCAGCAATGGAAGAACTATTTTCAAGGATTTTGCACATGCACCGTCAAAATTGAAAGCCACCACTTCAGCAGTAAAAAGCCAATTTCCTGAACAAAAAATGCTGGCTTGTTTAGAATTACATACTTTTAGTAGTTTAACCAAGGCATTTTTAACCCAGTACAAAGACACTTTTAGTCAACCCGATGTCGCCATTGTCTATTTTAATCCAGACACCATTGCGCATAAAAAGCTAGAACCCATTACCGAAGAAGATGTAAAAACAGCTTTCAACAACCCTAATTTACTCATATTTAACAATTCAGAAAATCTAAAAAATTATTTATTAGATTCAAAATGGGCAAGTTATAATGTTTTATTTATGAGTTCTGGAAATTTTGGAGGCATCAATTTAAAAGAATTTGCCCAACAACTCAATTGATTTAACCAATTAAGGCACCACTAAGAAATTAACGCTATTGCTATCAAATACAGCTATGAATTTAAAATTAAAAAAACCATTGGCATTTTTTGACCTTGAAACCACAGGCATCAACATTTCAAATGACCGCATCATCGAAGTCTCTGTTGCGAAATTGCATCCCAATGGAGACAAAGAAATTAAAACCATGAGGTTAAACCCCGGAAGACCAATTCCTTTAGAATCAAGTTTGATCCATGGCATTTATGATGAAGACGTACAAGACGCTCCTAAATTTCAACAAATAGCCAAAAGTCTTTGCGCATTTTTGGAAGGATGTGATTTGGCAGGCTACAACATCGTAAAATTTGATGTCCCAATGTTGATGGAAGAATTTTCAAGGGCAGAAGTAGATTTCGAATTAAAAAACAGGAATTTAGTGGATGCACAAAAAATATTTCATTTGATGGAACCAAGAACCTTGAGTGCTGCCTACAAGTTTTTCTGTAACAAAGAATTAATAGGCGCGCATGGTGCAGAAGCGGACACCTTGGCAACCTTAGAAGTATTAGATGCCCAAATGGCCAAATATGAAGGCGTAGAAATTAAGGACAAAAATGGCGATTTGTTTGTGCCTATACTAAACGACATGGAGCAATTGCATAAACTAAGCATGGGAAACACCTATGATTTAGCCGGCCGAATGGTTTATAATGCGCAAAATCAAATTATTTTTAATTTTGGAAAACACAAAGACAAACTGGTTACAGAAGTTTTTGAAAAGGAATCATCGTATTATGATTGGATGATCAATGGTGATTTTCCACAAGACACCAAAAAGAAATTAACAGAGATTAGACTGAAAGCTTTGAAAGATAAATTAAGCTAAAATATAATTTCTAGCGCGAAGTTCATCTATACTTATTTAATATTGATTAATAAAAAAAACTATTAGAATTGGTTTATTATGAAATATTATCATAAGTTCGCAGTATAAAGCATAAAAAAGTTATATAATACCTTTACGATATGAGAAAATACGTTATTTCATCTGCAGCTCTTGCGTCATTAATGTTATCGGGTTGTGCCTTGAGTACCATGATAAAAATGGCTAAAGACCAACAAGTTACAGTAAGCCCTTCACCTCTTGAAGTTCATGCGGACTCCGTAAGATTTGAAGTTTCTGCATTGTTGCCAGTGAAAATGCTTAAGCCTAACAAAGTGTATACTTTAAACACTTACTATCAATATGGTGATTTGAAATTACAATTAGGAACAATAGAATTCAAATCTGTTGACTATCCTAATAGTGGTACAGAACAACCAAAAATTGCAAGAACTTTTACTTTCTCATATTTACCTGAATACAAAAAAGGAGAACTAAAAGTGGGTGGTACGGCATCTAATGCCACAGCAACTAAATCAAAAACACTTCCTTTTGATTTAAAAATTGCAGAAGGCTTAATCACCACTTCTCAATTGGTAAAAGAAGTATATCCTGTAGCTTATGCAGCACATGGTTATGACAACAGAGAAGAGTTAACCCCAACCAATGTTTCTTTTTATTTCGAAAAAGGAAAATCGGTATTAAGAACGTCTGAAAAAGCAGGTTCTAACGGTAAATTCTTTGAAAAATTCATCGCTTCAAAAAACTTAACACGTACGGTAACCATCACCGGTTCTCACTCTCCAGAAGGAGCTGAGATGGTAAACTCTAAATTATC